>CAZFHT010000072.1:3808-10705 GCA_964518785.1 uncultured Eubacterium sp. | reverse complement strand
GTAGGGTCGATATCGTTCCAGTCACTTGTTTGAGGAGTGGTGAGAGTCCCTTTCACCAAAGGCGTGCCAATGTCAGTAAAAGGTCCGGTAGGTTTATCGGATGTTGCGACGCCGATAGACTGTTTGCTACCGGAGGTACTGTCCCATGTGCAGTAGTAGAAATAATATTTGCCATTGTGTTTTTCTACTTGTCCTGCCCATGCGGAGGTATCGCTACTTGCCCATGTAATGGATGTTCCGTCGGCTTTCATAATAGTGCCTTCCAGTGTCCAGTTCTTTAAGTCTTTCGTAGAGTAACACTGCCATTCCGGCATTTCATATGCCTCTGATGTAGAGGTGTCACGACCAGTGTACAGATATACCGTATCACCATCGACAAGAACAGATGGGTCACCGCCGTATATAAGGTCACCGTTGTCGTCATAGCCAAGGATTGGATTGGAAACTTCTGTTTTTTTGATTGTAGTTTCCGTTGGTGTTGTGTCCGTATCAGCAGCCTTGGCAGTCTGAGCTGGTACGAGAGTGGCAGGAATGGACGTTGCTACAAGAGCAGTAGTGAGAATTCCTGCTAAAAGTTTTTTAAGAAACATTATATTTCTCCCTTCTTTTTTAGATTCCATTTTAACAAAATGGTTATAACACTATTCTACAAAAAATCAATAAAAAATTCAACAATTTCAAGCAAAGAATTCACAAAAAAAACCCGCAAGCAGATACTTGCGGGTTAATCGATATGACGGGTAGAATTGTAGTTGCAGTACGACTGCCCTCTACATCAAAATAAACAAATTAATATACAAATATATTAAGCAAGTTTGTTTACGGCTGTTGTCATTCTGGAAACTTTTCTTGCACAGGTATTTTTGTGGTAAATACCTTTCTTTGTTGCCTTATCAAGCTCGGATACAGCAGCTTTCAATGCTGCCTGAGCAGCAGCCGAATCCTTTGCCTCGATTGCAGCGTCAACCTTTTTAATCGCTGTTTTTACTTTCGAACGAACTGCTTTGTTCTTTGCAGCTCTCTTTTCTGAAACAAGAATTCTTTTTTTTGCAGACTTAATATTTGCCAATTCTAGCACCTCCATCGTATTTAATCATCATTCATTCCATAGTCTGTGCTGTCTGGACACGGACATCAACACAAACATACCTATTTATGATATTACACATTTTTGTTTGTGTCAAGACATTTTGTAAAATATCCGCATACAATCATTTTTGCGGGGCATACTATTTTTTGACCAAAACATCAATACATTCGAAATTCGCAGAGAGGATGGGGCAGAAATGACGGAAAAAAGAACGGATTTAGCACTGGAGGCAAGAGAAAGTTTTCCGGGGAATCACATTGAGGTTCGGGGCGTGGAGCTGGAAAAGAAATCGTGTCTGGACGGCAGGGCGATGGTGACAAGGGTGTTAATAAAGGATGATGCCGGCAGCAGGGCGATGAAGAAACCTAAGGGTACTTATGTAACGATAGAGTCTCCGGTTTTTACGCAGGGTGAAGAAGACCGGGAGGCTTTGCTTTTGTGTGTCTGCCGCCAGTTGGAAAAAATGATACATTGTCTGAAACAAAAGTCGGTTTTGATTGTAGGACTGGGAAACCGGGAGGTGACCTCGGACTCTTTAGGACCTCGGATGATAGAAAATCTGTTTGTCACCAGACATCTGAAAAAAGAATGGGGCGATGGGTTTATGAGACAGAACCAGTATGGGTGTGTCAGTGCCATCGCTCCCGGTGTCATGGCACAGACCGGGATGGAAACCGGAGAAATATTGAAGGGGGTAATTCGCCAGACGGCACCGGATTTAGTAATTGCGGTGGACGCCCTTGCTGCCAGAAGTGTGGAACGGCTTTGTACAACGGTGCAGATTACGGATACCGGTATTGCTCCGGGAGCCGGGGTGGGAAATCCCCGCTGGGAACTGACGGAGAAAACATTGGGTGTTCCGGTAGTCGCCATGGGAGTGCCTACGGTGGTGGACGCCGACACGATTATCGGGGACCATTTGGAAAATGTACTGAGAAAACAAGGCTATTCAGAATGGGAGATAGAGAATTTTCTGCGGGAGATGCTGGATGGTGATACGGAAAATGTTATGGTTACACCAAAGAACATTGACGAGTCCGTTCGGATTCTCAGCAAGGATTTGGCAGATATCCTAAACCACTGTTTTCAGAAAAAGGGATAATGATTTTCCTTCGTGCATATATTGGGATAGAGAAGGGGAGGCAGCCGATGAAGAAAAGCAGGAGAGGTATTTTCCGGGTGTTAGGATTTGTTTTCTTCACCGCCGGAATTTGGATGGCAGGAGATTTGCCGGAATATAATATAGCTGGGGAAATCGGTGGATTTTTGGTTGGACAATCTTTGATTGTCGGTCAGAATCCGGACCAGACCGGAAAAATTGCATGGGAATTGCTGGGGGGACAGGAGTATTTTGCCGGAGGAGACAGCAGTGCCGTCAGCAGGCTGGCACTCAAAGAGAATAGTCAGGAGACTGCCGACACCGAAGACGCAGTGACGGACAGCAGCGGAAAGGTGCAGGGGGATGTGTACGAATCGGACAGCGTGGAAACGATGAATCAGACCGGAGAGGTCGTGAGAAAGAGCAATGCTTATGTAGAAAAGCTGAAAAATACACTGGATACCGAGTATTTGCTGAGTAAATTTTACATTGTGGATTCTACGACATCTGTGACGGAGGATTTATTTGATGTGAAAAAGCTGCTGGACATGGACATGACGCTGGAGAAGAAAAAAGACAAAAAACAGATTTTAATTTATCACACCCATGCGGCGTCGGAAAAATTTTCAGACAGCTCGGACAAAATCGAAGATTCTGTCGTGGGAGTTGGCGACGAGCTGACATCAGAGCTGGAAAAACTGGGATATGGCGTGGTTCATGACCGAAGCCGCTACGATTGGATTGATGGGGCATTGGACCGGAGCCTCGCCTATAACAAATCGTTAGAGGGAATTGAAAAAATCCGCAAGGAGAATCCGGACATTAAAGTGATGATTGACCTCCACCGGGATTCGGTTGGAAAGGGAAAACACACGTATACAACAATACAAGGGAAGAAAACGGCGATTGTCATGTTCTTTAACGGAATGAGCAGAAGTCGTTCGGGACCGATTACGTATTTGGCAAATTCGAATCTTCAAGGAAATTTAGCTTTTAGTCTTCAATGCAAATGCAAGGCGATGGAATATTATGATGGGTTTACAAAGCCTATCTATCTGAAAGGATACCGATACAATTTACATCTGGAAAAACGTTCGCTTTTGATTGAACTGGGAAATGAGAACAATACAGTAGAGGAGGCGAAAAACGCCGCCGCCCCGCTGGCATTTGTTCTGGATAAGGTGTTATCTGGTCAGGAGTAGATAATGTAGTAAACTACATATGCAGTAAACTGTACTAAGACGTGGATTCGTTTGCTTTTGCGTACAGATGGGCAGTGTTGCAGAGGTTATTGAACTGCTCCGGTGATAACTGGTGGCAATACTGAAACAGACGAAGATAATCGTATTCAATGGTGGCGGCAAAAGAATCTAATCCATCCTGTTCCACCTCTCGCAAAAGGCGGCTGCAAGAGGTGTTCAACCCCTTAGCCAGATGGTTCAATGTGGAGAGACGCAGGTCAGATTCACCTCGTTCTATTTTGCCGATAGTATTTTTATCACAGTTTGTCTGGTCGCTCAAGTCCTCCTGACTATATCCGGCGGCGATTCTGTGTTTCTTAATGGACAACCCTATACGGTATAAAAAATCGTAGTCAGTCATATGTTCCTCCTCGTCTCTTTTCCTTCGTTTGCGATTGTATGTAAAATATGCCTTTCCTTTTATTTTAGAGAATCCGAAAGATAACTCAATACATTATAATGCACTTTAAGACACCATCAATAACCACTATAATGGTTTAAAAATCCTCAAAATAAAAATTGTTTTGGAGTGCCATTCCGCTGACTGTGTAAAATGTCGTTTTACGCCGAAAAAAGTCGTTAAGCGAACTTTCTTTTTGTTTTTGAAATTGATATGATATTTATGGGTATGCGAGCAGGAGGGGTAAATGATTTATGTAGAAAATGAATTGATGGGAAAACGCCTGAAACGGGTGCGGAAAAAATTAGGGATGGACTATATGGATATGGCAGATTTGCTTGGAATCAGTGACGGACATTATCGGAAGATTGAGAGGGGGATTTACGGTCTGGATGCCAGAAAACTGTTGCTTTTGTACTGCAATCTGAAGGTGGACCCGCTTTATATTCTAACAGGCGACCAAGGGAGACAGCTGCAGCACGTTCCGCTTAACAACCAGTCTGACCGGGACGCACTGGTCTGTGAACTCCTTGATTATTGCAAAAAACAGTTGGTACAAAAGGAGGAGTGAAGGCGTTGGAGAGTATTATGATTTACCAGAAGGAGCCGGAGGGAAATCTTAGGGGAATGTCCGGCAGGATTTGTTTTGTGTCGGATATGGGAGAGGCTGCGGAGTGCCTTTTGAAAGAGAGATTCCGCCTGATTTTGATTCATCTGGAGAAGGAGGCTGCGGATGGGTTAAAGCTGGCAGCTTTTATTCGGGATATACCGGGATATTTTTTGACGCCGATTATTTTTCTTGCATGGGATGACCGATACCAGTACAGTGCCCTGCATGACATCCACTGCTATGATTATCTTGTGAAACCGATTCAGGACAGTGAAGTAATAAAAATATTGTATCCTTTTTTGCAGCAGAGTTTTGCGGTGTCGGAGGAACAGCAGATGAGTTTTCGGGTACGGGGCAGTATTTATGTGGTAAATATAAAAGACGTCATTTACATGCAGTGTGGCAATCGGAATGTCGATGTCTATACGACAAAGGGCTTGCTGCAGGTACCTTATCTGAATTTTCGTGATACATTATGCAAATACTCTCATTACATGATACGGTGCCACCGTTCGACGGCGGTGAACCGGATGTTTGTGAAAAGAATTGATTATCCCCGAAAAATTATTGAACTCTGGGGAGAGAAGGTGGAGATGGGGAGGGAATACGTGAACAATGTACGTCATGCCTTTTGTGACAATTGAAGGCATGGAAATCTGGTACGATAAAAAAATATGAATCTGGTGGTTTTATAACTGCCAGATTTTTTGTACGATAGGAAAAAATTAAGACATCAGGAGGATGAGAACATGAAGGCTGTATCAAAACCAATCAGACAGGAAAGGGAAACTTTACAGGAATTGACGCTGTGCGGGGTATTTACTGCACTGATTTGCATTTTCACAATGTTTATTCAGATTCAGATTGTTCCCGGCTCAAAGGGAGGCATGGTTCATCTCGGCAATGTGCCATTGTTTTTTGCGGCGGCAATGTTTGGGAAAAAAGTTGGAGGTGTCGGCGGCGGTCTGGGAATGGCGTTGTCGGATTTGCTCAGCGGATGGACGCTGTATGCACCGATTACTTTTATCGTAGTGGCACTTATGGGATATGTTTTTGGGAGTATTGTGGATAAAAAGCCAACTTTTTTGAGATTAACGCTGGCGTCGGCAGCGGCACTGGTTATCAAGCTGGCGGGGTATTATTTGGGAGAGCTGATTTTGTACCGAAATGCTGTGCTGCCGATTGCCTCCATACCGGGGAATATCCTGCAGGTTGTCTCTGGTGCGGTGATTGCCGTTCCGATTATCCTCGCAACAAAAACCGCAGTATCCCATATTGCAGACAAGTGAACTCCTTTGAACCTAACATAATATAAAGAAATGAGTAAAGACGGAGGAAAAAATATGTACAAAATGATGACGCCGGGGCCTACCATGGTGGCTCCATCGGTGATGAAGGCAAGGAGCAGAGAGTTTGGAAATCCGGATGTGGACACAAGTTTTTGCGAGGAATATCACAAGCTCTGTCTGGATTTGGCAGAACTGCTCCACACAAAAAATGAAGTATATATATTAGATGGTGAAGGGATTCTGGCATTGGAGGCGGCTTGTGCCTCTTTGACTGAGCCGGGAGACAAAGTGCTTGTAATCGATAATGGAATTTTCGGGAGAGGGTTTGCCGATTTTGTAAAAATTTACGGCGGAGAGCCGATTTTTTACACCGTTGATTATCACCGCCCGGTGGAGGTGGAGAAACTTCGGGCGTATCTGGAAAAAAATCACGATTTTAAGTATGCTACGGTAGTTCACTGCGACACGCCAAGCGGAGTGCTGAATGACATTTCCCAAATCTGTCCTCTCTTGAAGGAGTACGGGATTTTGACAGTGGCAGACTCGGTGGCTGCCATGTTTGCTGAGGAGGTCAGGGTGGACGACTGGAACATAGACATTGTGTGCGGCGGCTCACAAAAGGCATTGTCGGCACCTCCGGGACTGGCTTTTGTATCGGTCAGCAGTGACGCCATGCGACAGATGGAAAATAGAAAAACTCCGGTGGCATCCTTTTATTGCAATTTAGTGACCTTTAAAAATTATTATGAGGAGAAATGGTTTCCTTATACGATGCCAATCAGTGACATATACGGCATGGCAGAGGCGGTCCGGCTGGTGAAGGAGGATAAAGAGCGAATTGCCAGACATCACAAAATAGCGTCAGCGGTACGGCTTGCTGTGAAACAGGCAGGACTTTCCCTGTATTTAGAATATGGCGATGCGTCAACCGTCACTGTCGTAAACGTTCCGGAGGGAATGAGCGACAAGGACATTATTAATACAATGAAAGAAAAATTTGGCATATTGATTTCCGGGTGCTTTGATGTGCTGGCGGGAAAAGTAGTCCGGCTGGGGCATATGGGAAACAATGCGAACGCAGACGACGTGGCGGAAATGCTGACCGCCCTGACAAAGACACTGGAGATGCTCGGTTTCTCCTGCCAGTGCGACATGGGGGAAGTGTTTA
>CAZFHT010000072.1:0-3708 GCA_964518785.1 uncultured Eubacterium sp. | reverse complement strand
AAGACACTGGAGATGCTCGGTTTCTCCTGCCAGTGCGACATGGGGGAAGTGTTTAAGGAAAACCTGTAGCAATGTATAATTGCAAAAATTCTCGTTTCATGGTATGCTACTGTGAAATGAGAATTTTTTTGATAGTTGTGAAAGCGAGGAAGAACATTGGATTTCAGAGAGTTTTTAAATCAAGGGTTTGTCATACTGGACGGTGCAACCGGTTCGAATCTGCAAAAGCAGGGAATGATGAGTGGGGATTGTCCGGAGCAGTGGATTGTGGAGCACCCGGAGATTTTTATTGACTTGCAAATGCAATATATAGAGGCTGGCTCGGACGCACTGTATACGCCTACCTTTACAAGCACCAGTGTAAAGCTGGCAGAGTACGGATTAGAGGGGCAGCAGGAGGAACTGATAAAAAAACTGGTGGGGCTGACGAAGGAGGCGATTCGCCGGAGTGGGACAGAACGGCACATTTATATGCTGGGTGACATTTCCATGACGGGCGTTCAGCTTGAACCGGTGGGAGCGATGTCTTTTGAGGAGCTTGTGGAAATCTACAAGAAAGAAGTTGCCTGTCTTGTGAGGGAAGGCGTAGACGGTTTCGCCATTGAGACAATGATGAGCCTTCAGGAATGCCGGGCGGCTCTCCTCGCAGTGAAGGAAACCTGTGATTTGCCGGTTATGGTGACACTGACCTATCAGACAGACGGAAGAACATTATACGGTACCAGCCCGGAGACGGCACTGGTAGTTTTACAGTCCATGGGGGCGGATGCTGTCGGGATTAACTGTTCTACCGGACCGGATAAAATGGTGGACGCAGTTGAGAGCATGATGAAATACGCCAGAGTGCCTGTTGTCGTAAAGCCAAATGCCGGACTTCCGTCACTTGAAAATGGAGTGACGGTGTACGACATGGGACCGGAGGAATTTGCAGAACGGATGATTCCGCTGGCGGACTGCGGTGCGACGGTGCTTGGCGGGTGTTGTGGAACTACGCCGGAGCATATCCGAAAGTTGAAAAAAGCAGTGGAAAAGAAGGAATGTAAGAGAAGAATAGCAGCTCCGGTGCGGGCGCTTACTACCGAGCGGGAGATAACCGAGATTGATTTGGACGGCAGCTTTATCATTGTGGGGGAACGCATTAACCCTACCGGAAAAAAGGATTTGCAGGCACAACTGCGTGAGGGCAGGCTGGACCTTGTTCTGGACATGGCAGAAGAACAAGTGGAAAAGGGTGCCAGAATTCTGGATGTCAATATGGGCATGAACGGAATTGACGAAAAAGAGATGATGTTGAAGGTAGTGAAGGAGCTGACAATGACGGTGGATGTTCCTCTCAGCATTGATTCCAGCTACGTGGAGGTCGTAGAGCAGGCGTTACGCATTTATCCGGGACGGGCAATCATTAACTCTATTTCACTGGAAAAAGAAAAAATGGAAAAGCTGATTCCGGTGGCAAAAAAATATGGTGCCATGTTTATTCTCCTTCCACTGTCGGAGGCGGGACTGCCAAAGGATATAGAAGAAAAGAAGGAAATTATTCATAAGATTCTGGAAGAGGCAAAACGCCATGGCTTGCAGGAGGAAGACATTGTGGTGGACGGTCTTGTGGCTACGATTGGTGCGAACAAAAACGCCGCCTTGGAAGTATTGGAGACAATAAGATACTGCAAAAATGAATTAAATCTTGCTACAATCTGCGGCTTGTCCAACATTTCTTTTGGACTTCCGGAGAGAGTGTTTGTCAACAGTGCCTTTTTGACGCTGGCAATCGGTCAGGGACTTACGATGGCGATTGCCAATCCATCCCAGACTCTACTTACCAATGCGGCATTGGCGTCCGACCTTTTGCTGAATAAACCGGAGGCAGATTTGCGGTATATCAATGGGGTGTCCCAGACTACCGTAACGGCGGCAAATCCGGTTCAAAGTACCGAAACGCAGGAGGGACATCCGCTGTTTCTGGCAGTAGTAAAGGGAAAGAACGGACAAGTTCTGGAGCTGGTGGAGCAGCAGTTGGCAGAGGGCGTGAAACCAAATGAAATTATTGACAAACATTTGATTCCGGCAATCAATTATGTAGGAGAACTGTTTGAACAGAAAAAATATTTTCTTCCTCAGTTGATTGCCAGTGCCGAGGCGATGGAAAGAGCAATTAACCGACTGGAGCCGCTTTTGGAAAAAGAACGAGGCGGGGAAAAGCTGGCAACTGTCATTATGGCTACCGTAAAAGGTGACATTCATGACATTGGGAAAAATCTTGTTGTGCTGATGTTGAAAAATTATGGGTACAATGTAATCGACATGGGAAAAGATGTGGAGACGCAGGAAATTCTCGACAAGGCTAAGGAGACGGGAGCTGCGGTAATCGGCTTGTCCGCTTTGATGACGACCACCATGATGGAGATGAAAAATGTGGTGGATTTGGCAAAGGCACAGGGCGTTACTTCGAAAATTATTATCGGAGGGGCGGTTGTTACACAGAGCTTTGCGGATGAAATCGGAGCAGACGGTTATTCGGAGGACGCCAGAGAGGCGGTCAAACTGGTGAACCGTCTTTTGGCAGCAGAGTAGCGAAAGGAACGAGCAATGGTAGACATAATTATTCCGGTATATCGCCCGGATGACAAATTAGAAAAACTCATTGATAAACTGAATGAGCAGACGGTACAGCCGGAGCATATCTTTTTTATGCAGACGCTCACCGGGACGGAGGAGGACAGCCGGGTACGGAAAATACTGAATCGTGCCAGACGGGGCGAAATCCATACACTGGATAAAAAGGATTTTGACCATGGCGGTACGAGAAACCGGGGGGCGGCGTTGTCAGAGGCAGAATATATGCTTTTTATGACGCAGGACGCTGTTCCGGTGGATGAACGGCTTGTTGAGAAACTGCTGGACGCCATGACACCGGAGACGGTTGCCACTGCATATGGGAGACAGTTGGCAGGAGAGGACGCCGGGGTGATTGAGAACTATACAAGGCAGTTTAATTACCCGCCGGAGAGCAGCCGGAAATCAGCGGCGGATTTGCCAAGACTTGGTATCAAGACCTATTTCTGTTCAAATGTCTGTGCCATGTATAAGAAAAAAGTATATGATGAGCTGGGTGGTTTTGTGCTGCACACGATTTTTAATGAAGATATGATTATGGCGTCAAAGGTAATCGGGGCAGGTTATCAGATTGCTTACTGCGGGGAGGCGGCAGTTGTTCACTCCCATAAATATACGTATCGGCAGCAGTTTTCCCGGAATTTTGACTTGGCAGTGTCCCAGCGGCAGTATCGGGAGATTTTTGATAATGTAAAGTCAGAGACGGAGGGAATCCGCATGGTTAAGGATACGGCAAAATATTTGCTCTCCCAAAGGAAATGGTTTCTTGTGCCGGATTTGATTTTTCAGAGTGGCTTTAAATTTTTAGGCTATCGTTTCGGAAAAAAATATGACAGGCTTCCGATGTGGATGGTTCGTCGTTTTTCTATGAATAAAGCGTATTGGAGGGAGTCGGAGTGAGTCAGGAAACAGTGAAAATCATCATGGCTGCTTACAACGGAGAAAAATATTTGAGAGAGCAGATGGATTCTCTGCTGGGGCAGACCTATCCCTTTATACAGATTGAAGTTTGTGATGACGGCTCCCATGATGGCACTTGTGACATAATAAGAGAGTATGAAAAAAACGATTCAAGAGTGAGTCTTCACCGCAATG
>CAZFHT010000071.1:0-10908 GCA_964518785.1 uncultured Eubacterium sp. | reverse complement strand
TCCGTATCGTCTGGCGAACAGTGAGAATATCTGTTTTCTTGAAAAATATCTTTTTTCCTATTCCGATGTCAAATGGGAGGGGGAAGTTTCAGACCTCTCGATACGGATGTGCCGGAAGGAGTCGGACGAGGCAGCCTATGTGGCGAGAAAAATCTGGGAGCTTGTAAAAAAACAGGGCTATCGGTATGATGATATCGCCGTTGTTACCGGGGATATCGCCGCCTATGAGCCGTATCTTGTCCGGGAGATGGACCGAATGGGAATCCGCTATTTTATGGATTACAAAAAAAGCATTGGTGCCAATGCCATGGCGGAATACATTCTTTCATTTATGGAAATGTATCGGAAAAACATGGACTATGAAAGTACCTTCCGTTTTCTCCGCTGCGGTTTGTCACCGCTTACGACAGAGGAGACGGATATACTGGAGAACTATGTTCTGGCACAGGGACGCCGGGGGATTCGCTCGTATCAGCAGCAGTGGCAGTACGAAGTCAAACGGATTGACCTTGTTCAGGTCAACCAGTACCGGAAAAAGCTCATGGATTCCGTAGAGGATACGTTTCGTCAACTGCGGGGCGGCAAAAAGACAGTGGAGGAGTTTACCCGCATTTTTTATCAGTTAATGATTCAAAACCAGCTTTACGAAAAAGTACAGCAGCAGAGTGTCCGGTTTGAAGAAGAAGGGAAAAAAATTCTGGCGAAGGAGTACAGGAGTATTTACCGCCTGATGATAGAGTTAATGGATGAACTGGTGGAGCTGCTTGGTACGGAGACCGTATCGTTCCGGGAATATGAGGAGCTGCTCAGCGCCGGCATATCAGAGGGATTGATGGGGTTTGTTCCGCCCTCTGGAAATCAGGTGATGGTGGGGGACGTTCAACGCAGCCGCTTGAAAAATATTAAAATTCTTTTCTTTATCGGAATTAATGATGAACGTCTTCAAAGCGGAAATGGAAGTCCGGGCATTTTGTCTGACAGCGAGAGAGAGCGAATTGCCGCTTTGGGAATTGAGCTGGCGCCGACACCGGAGCAGTTGTCGGCTAGGGAGCAGTTTTACCTTTACCTCACTCTCACAAAGCCGTCCGAGAAACTGTTTCTCACCTATGCCAAGATGGGGGGCGACGGCAGCAGTATGCGTCCCGCCTATCTGATACATAAGATTCAAAAGATGTTTCCGAATATTCCGTTTGAAGATGATGAAGAGGACCATTCCCTTCTCGCTGCTCTGGGTACGGACCGAGGAAGGTCTTATCTGATTAACCATCTTGCGGAGGATTCCTTTCGGGAAAAACCGGGCTGGTGGGAGCTGGCGGCATACTATCAGCAGAGAGAACCGGAGCTGATAAGCCGTCTTTTACAGGTTCGGGAATCCGGCAAAGAAAAATCGAAACTTTCCAAAGAGGCGGCAGAGTTACTCTATGGTGAGGCAATTTACGGCAGTGTGTCCAGACTGGAGAGCTTTGCAAAGTGTCCGTATGCTCATTATATTATTTACGGACTTGGCTTGAGGGAACGTGAGCAGTACAATCTTCATCCTATGGACTATGGCAATGTGTTTCACAAGTCGATGGAGCATTTTTCACACTGTCTGGATGAGCAGCGGAAACAGTGGCAGGATTTGACCGAGGAGGAGGCAAAGGCACTGGCAGTGGAATGTGTGGATTTTGCGGTGAAGGATTATCATGGGGAAATGTTTTACCAGTCGAAACGGGTAGAATTTACCATCAGCAGAATGAAACGTGTGATGAGCAGCGCAGTATGGGGCATATGGAATCAGATGAGGGAGGGAGAGTTTGTACAGCAGGATTCCGAACAGAAATTCTCTGCCGCCTATGGCTTGGAGGAAGGGAAAAAAATGACCTTGGGAGGCGTGATTGACCGGGTAGACACCTGTGATACAAAAGATGGCAGGCTGATTAAGATTATTGATTATAAAAGCAGTAAACACCAGTTATCACTGGACAAAGTGTATTATGGCTTACAGTTACAGCTTATGACTTATATGCAGGCGGCACTGGAGAGGGAAAAGGCGAGACATCCGGGCACAGAGACTCTTCCGGCTGCCATGCTGTATTACGAAATGAAGGAGCCTCAGATGGAGTGGAAACCGGAGTCCGAGGAAGGAAGGAAGCTTCGTGAAATCGGTGAGTTTAAATGCTCCGGATATGTGAATGACACACCGGATATTTTGGAAAAGCTGGATGGTCATTTGGCGAAGGACGGAATCATGCAGCCCGGCAGCAGTTCTACCGCTATTCCGGTGTCCGTAAACAAAAAAGACGGAGCCATCAGCCAGAAATCTAAAGTAATGTCTACCGAGCAGTTTGAAAAAATGATGAAACACACCGGGGAAAAGATACAGGAATTTGGAAACCGGATTTATGAGGGCGAGATTGAGGCAGCTCCTTATTCCATGGGAGGACAGTGCGGGTGTGACTATTGTAAGTTAAAAGGAATCTGCGGTATGGAGACAAAAGAATTATCTCATAAGGTTCGGGAGTTTGAGCCGATGGAAGAAGAAAAAGTATGGGAGGTGCTGTATGGGCGAGATTCAGTGGACAGCGGAGCAGAAAAAAATCATTGACCAGAGAGGGACAAATATTCTTGTGTCTGCGGCGGCTGGCTCCGGTAAGACGGCAGTTCTCGTAGAACGGATTTTGCAGCGGATTCTGGATGAGAGAAATCCGGTCAACGTGGATCAGTTTGTCATTGTGACATTTACCCATGCGGCGGCTGCCCAGATGAAGGACAAACTGCGGGAGGGTTTAGAGAAAAAACTGGAAAATAACCCAGAGAACCTTCATTTGCAGCGTCAGATTCCGAGGTTGGCAGCGGCTCACATATCCACCGTACATAGTTTCTGCGGCTACGTGATACAAAATTATTTCCACCGGATTGGTCTGGACCCCTCTTATCGTCAGGGTACGAACAGTGAGCTGGGTTTGATTCAAAAAGAAGTGATGGACGAGTTGTTAGAGGAGGAGTACGCAGAAGCGGGAGAAGATTTTACCGAGCTGGCAAGCATGAACCTTTTCAACCACTCGGACAAGCTGCTGGAGGAAATGATTCTCTCCTTGTATGATAAGGCGTTGAGTGAACCCTTTCCCTCGGACTGGCTCAGCCGCATGACGACATTTTATGACGTGGAGACAGTGGAGGAGTGGGAGAGTTCTCAGGTTTGTGAATTTATCTTGGAGGAACTTCGCCAGTGTGCCGAAGGAGTAGTAAAAGAAACGGAGGAGCTGCTGCACCTCTGCGAGGAGCCGGATGGACCTTACGTTTATGTGGAAAATGTAGAAGAAGTAAAAGAAATCGCAGAGTCGCTGGCACAGATTACCCGATATGAGGACGCCTGTGAGGTGTTGGGGAAAATGTCTTTTTCCAGAATGTCAGCGAAAAAGGACGATACGATTCATCCGGATAAAAGAGCAGAGGTAAAGGACAGAAGAAATGCCTGCAAGGATTTGCTGATGGATATTCGAAAGGATTACTTTTACCAGACGGCACAGGAGCATTTGGACGAACTTCACCGGATGGGAGCGCCAATCCGTACACTGCTGCGTTTGACGAGAGAATTTATGGAGCGTTATACGAAGGAAAAGCGGGAACGCAATGTGGTAGATTTTAATGACTTGGAGCAGTTGGCACTGTCGATTCTTTTGGAGCGGGACGAGGAGAAGAAGGAATATCTTCCATCGCCAGCAGCACGAGAACTGGCAGAGCATTTTGAGGAAATTATGATAGACGAGTATCAGGACAGCAACCGGGTTCAGGACACACTGCTCACCAGTGTATCCAGACAGGGAATGCCGGGCAAAAATCCGAATATTTTCATGGTGGGAGATGTGAAACAAAGTATTTACCGCTTTCGAAATGCCTGCCCGGAGCTGTTTGCGGAAAAGCTGGATACGTACAGTGTGGAGGAGGACACCGATTGCCGGCGTATCGACCTGCACCAGAACTTTCGCAGCAGAGAGGTTGTGCTGGAGGGGAGCAACTGCGTCTTTGAGAGGGTAATGCACCGGGATATCGGCGGTGTTGAGTACGATGAAAAGGCAAGGCTCCAAGTTGGACGAAAGTTTCAGGAGACAGAGGAAAATGTTTCGAAACTGATAGATACCTACGTCATTTTGGAAAAAAGCGATTCGGAGATGGAAGGAAGACTGGCGGCGGTAAAAATTCAGGAGATGGTGAAGGGGAAAAATCCTCTTTACATTCAGGACGGAGACAAACTGCGTCCGGTGACGTATAAGGACATTGTGATTCTCACCAGAAGTACAAAGACATCGGGACAGACCTATTTTGATATGCTGGCAGAGGCGGGCGTTCCGGTAGTGATGGAGCATACGCAGGGATTTTTCGACACGAGGGAAATTCAGCTTATGACAGAGATGCTTCAGGTCATTGACAATCCGAGAGGGGATATCCCTTTGGCGGGGGTATTGTGCGGGCCGATGTTTAACTGGACGGAGGAGGAGCTGGCAGTTGTCCGTTCTTTCGGTCCCGGTATAGATTTATATGATTCTTTGCTGAAATATGAGGGAGAACCTTTGCGGGAAAAAATCGACGAGTTTCTCGGCGTACTGAACCAGCTCCGCAAAAAAACGACTTATGCGGCAGTACAGGAATTGATACAGGATATTTACGATATTACGGGAATTTATGATACGGTGAAAATGATGCGGGACGGTGCTCAGCGAAGTGCCAATATGGACAGCTTGATGGAGCAGGCAAGAGAGTTTGACGGTTCTACCTATCATGGACTACACGCCTTTGTTCAGTATATCCGCCGGATTCAGGAGCAGCAGGAGGAAATGGGCGAGGTAAATACTGTAGGGGAGGAGGAAGATGTCGTCCGCATTATGACCATACATAAAAGTAAGGGCTTGGAGTTCCCGGTGTGTCTTCTGCTCGGCATGGGACGAAAACTGGGGGGAGGAAGAAGTTCTTTTCTCACCATACAGCCGGAGGTTGGCATTGCCGCACCGATTGTGGACAATAAGACGAGGACGAAAAAAGACACCCTCTATCAAAAGGTGCTGAAACGTCAAAATGACATGGCAGATTTGGGAGAGGAGCTGCGTGTACTGTATGTGGCGATGACAAGGGCAAAAGAAAAATTGATACTGATTGGATGCAGCAAGGAAATAAAAGCCGGTTCGACAGACTATCTCGGACGCAGCCGCATGGGGAATTACTTTGACATGGTACTTCCGGCAGCCTTGACAGAACCCCGCTGGTTTCAGGTGATACCAGTGGAAAGAGAAGAAATTATGGCGGACGTTGTCTCCGAACTGGCACAGGAGAAGGTAGAGAACACAGCTCTTAATAATTTTGACACATCTGTTGTGTATCATGAGGAACTACATGAGTATCTGAAGGAATTCGACAGAGAACCGGAGCAGGAACCGGAGCCGCTGCCGGTAAAAGTATCGGTGTCCGATTTGAAAGTAAAATCCATGGAAGAACAAGACATGGAGGCGTTTACGATTCTTTCACACGAGGAGAACGAGGATGAAATGCCCGTTCCCGGATTTATGAGGGAAAAAGAAGATGTCGGGACAGAGAAAGGCACCGCTTACGGAACCATCTGGCATCAGGTTATGTCTTCAATTGATTTTTCTGCGACAGATACGATGGAAGAACTTCGTCGGTCAGTGGAACTTCTCGTGAAAGCGGGAAAACTGCGGCAGGAGGAAACCGGAGTGCTGAATTACCGCCGCCTGCACAAGTTCTTTCAGTCCCCATTGGGACAGGCGATGAAGGAGGCAGATTCCAGAGGAAAGCTACACCGGGAGCAGCCTTTTGTCATGGGAAAATCTGCGGATGAGATATTTCCGGGAAGGTTTCAGGAAAAAGATACCATTCTCGTTCAGGGAATCATAGACGGCTACTACGAGACGGAGGAAGGCATTGTGCTGATGGACTACAAAACGGATTCGCTGAAAGCCGGAGAGGAAGAAGTGCTGGTGAGCCGTTATCGGGTGCAGATGGATTTGTACAAAAAGGCTTTGGAAAATATGCTGGAGAAACCAGTGGTAAAATGTGTCCTCTATTCCTTTTCACTGGGAAAGGAAGTAGTTATAGAATCGTTCCCGGAACAGTAGGAGGCTTGTTATGTACGAGGAATTTTCGAATGTGTACGACAGACTTATGGGGAATATCCCTTATGATGAATGGTTTGAAAAATTACATCATTATCTTTGTCAGCATGGTGTTCGGGAGGGAACACTCTGTGAGCTTGGCTGCGGCACCGGAAGCATGACGGAACGCTTTGCAAAGGCAGGATATCGTATGATTGGTGTAGACTTGTCGGAAGATATGCTGGCACTGGCACAGAGGAAGAAGGAGGAGAGTGGTCTGGACATTCTCTACCTTCATCAGGACATGGAAGAACTGGAACTGTTATCTCCTGTGGATGCCATAATCAGCGTTTGCGATTCCATGAATTATCTTCTGGATGAAACAGCTCTTGACAAGGTATTTGCTAACGTGAGAAAATATTTAAAGGATGATGGTTATTTTATCTTTGACATGAAGACAGAATACTGTTATCGTAATGTCATTGGCAATCGTACATGGGCAGACATGGACGAGGATGTGGCGTGTATATGGGAGAATGATTACGACGAAAAAGAGAAAATAAATGAGTATTTCGTGACTGTCTTTAAGAAAATGCAGGACCGGAATTTTTATGAGAGATTCGAGGAGGTTCACTACCAGCGGGCATATGCGGTAGAGGAAATCCGGAGGTTTCTTGAGAAAAACGGCATGATAATGGCAGAATGCTTTGGACAACAGATGGAGGGAAATGCCGGGGATGATAGTGAGAGAATTTACGTTGTGGCAAAGCTGCCTGTGTGCAGTTGAATATGCAGAAATGGAGTAAAAAATGAACTGTAAGAAAATCGGAATGTTGATTTGCCTTTTGATAATCGGAGTAGCCGGACTTGTCTTTTTGAACAAGGACACCTCCAGAGCTGCTGATATGGTGGGAATCGTCTCAGCAGCAAGCGGCTTGAATGTCCGTCAGGGAGCCGGTACTTCTTATACCGTCACGACGACACTGCCAAATGGTACTTCGGTGACGATTACCGAGACGGTGACAGACCAACAGCAGGCTTCATGGTACAAGATTACGGCTACGGTAGATGGCACCGAAGTCAGCGGTTATGTAAGTGCGGCATATGTTGTGTTAAATGCGGATTCCACTGCTCAGCCGACTGCTACGGCTACCGCTGCTGCTACCGCCACACCGTCAACAACGACGGATAAGACGGTCACGACCTACCGTTATGAAACGACATACAGTGACATTCTCGTTCCTGCCAAGACGCTGAATAAAACGAAAGTTTATTCCAAAGCCGGGGGTGCCAGAAAGGTGCTGTCGAAGAAAAAAGTCACCCTGCCGAAAAACAAACAGATAAAACTTCTTGGAGAAAAAGAGGTAAATGGGAAGAAATGGTTTCGAATCCGCTTTAAGTGGAAGGGAAAGACACGCTATGGCTATGTTCGGAACATCTATGTTAAGATGTCGTCAGCAGCCGGAAAAATCGTGAATGTGAAAGCCAATGCCAATGTGAGAAAAAAGGCGGGAAGTCCGGTTACCTATCTCATGGACGGAAATAAGAAAATTAAGATAGCGAAAAATACGGTTATTACGATAAAAAAAGATGTGAAATCAGGAAAATCCCGTTGGTATAAAATTTCATTTACATATGGCGGGAAAACCAGAACCGGATATTTGAATTCCAAATATGTGAAACTGACAAAGAAACCTACGACAAAGAAGATTGCCGTAGTGGCACTGTCGGATTCGGAATTTGAGAAAAGTCTGACGGAACAAGGTTTTCCGGAATCCTATAAGGCAAGTTTACGGAGTCTGCACAAGACGTATCCGTTCTGGCAGTTTCAGGCGTACAAAACCGGAGTGAAGTGGGAGGATGCCGTAACGAATGAGAGCAAGCTGGGAGTAAATCTGATTTCCAATTCCAAGTCGGCAGCGTGGAAGTCCACAGAGGAAGGGGCTTACGATTCGTCAACCGGAACATGGAAGGTGTTTGACGGTTCTACATGGGTGGCAGCGTCTCGGACAGCCATAGCCTATTATATGGACCCAAGGAACTTCTTGAATGACCGCAGCATATTCCAGTTTGAATCGCTGGAGTACCAGTCCCAGTATCAGACGAAATCCGGGGTAGAGACGATTTTGAGCAATACTCCGTTTGCCGGACAGACATTTGAGTACAGTGATTTGACTTCCGGGGACAGTAAGACCATTTCCTATGCGGACGCTTTTATTGCTGCAGCGGCTTATTCCGGTGTCAGTCCGTATCATCTGGCGTCTCGTGTCAAGCAGGAAGTGGTGACAAGCTCGACCACGACAAGTATTGCTGTGACAGGGACGAACAGTACTTATCCGGGTATTTATAATTTTTATAATATCGGTGCAACAAGCAGTTCTACACCAGCGTTAAATGGTTTGAAGTGGGCAAGTAAGGGAACCACTTATTTGAGACCATGGACGGACCGTTATCGTTCGATTTTAGGAGGTGCCAGCTACATCGGTACCAGTTACATAGCGAAGGGACAGAATACCGGGTATTTGCAAAAATTTAATGTGACGTCAAATTCCCGCTATGACCACCAGTATATGACAAATGTGGAGGCGGCGTACTCCGAGGCAATCAAGACAAAGAAAGCCTATGATGGAATGTTAGATACTGCCCCGATTGTTTTTTCAATTCCGGTTTATGATGATATGCCGGAGACCGTTTGTGCCGCACCACAGTAAAGATGGGAGGATATCAATGAAACAGTTAGGACGAAAATGTCTTTTGATACCGGTACTTGTTTTTCTGATTTTTCTTATTCCCTCGAAGGCACAAGCTGGCAGCGGCGTGATTCAGTTTACGACATCCCAGCCGGAGATTGCAAAGGGCGACACCTTTACGGTCGTTTGTCAGGTGACCTCCACCGAGGCGTTTCTGGATGCGGAATTTCAGATTGTCTATGATGCCGGAGTTTTAGAATTTGTGAAAGGCGGGAACAAAGTCTCCGGAGGAAATGGTGTGCTTTACGTGGCGTCCACCGGGAATGAAACTTCTTCCTATAAGAAAACATTTTCCCTGCAATTCAAGGCGGTAGACAGTGGAGATACCGCACTGTCAGTTGACGGTGATATAAAAATAACGGATGAGGATGGTGCAGCTTTTTCCGTTTCCAGTAACCAGTTGGTAATCGAAGTACAGAAAAAAAAGGCGACGGCGTCAGCGACTCCGAAGGAGTCGTCCGCACCAAAGAAGTCGACGAAGGGAAAATCGTCAACACAAAGTGAACCCGAGAAATCGGGCGAGTCGACGAAGGAAGGGGAAAATGCCGAGAAGTCTGCGGCGACAGACAAGTCTGCGAAAGAATCGGCGGAAAAGCCGATGGCATCCGAAGGCTCATGGGAATCGGATACTCTCACTAAAGACACCGTAGAGGAGACGCCGATGGCAGAAGAATCGGCGGCACCAGCGACTCCAAAGGAGTCGTCTGCACCGACGGCTGCGGCTGACGGGGACAACGTTTTGTCCGAAATTCTTATTGTTCCTATTATAGTTGTTTTTGGAATGATGATTGTAATGATAAAAGTAGCAACAAAGAAAAAAGATGGGTATTAAGGAGGATTTGTTACAATGAAGGGCGAATTTACAGCGGAGGCCGAGAAGGCAGTAAACAGGGCGGCAAAATATGCGGCAAAAATGGGAACTCCGGTAGTCGGCTCCGAGCATTTATTATTTGGTCTTGTTGCAGCACCGGGAGTAGCCTCCCGCGTATTAAAAGAAAATGGTCTGGATAAAGACCGGATTCAGTTTGAAATTGAAAATTACTGCGGCACAAGTGATGTGGCAGTTTTGGATAAAGGAGCCGGAGAATTGTCTCCTAAATTAGAGGAACTGTTCATCCGCAGCGAAGAAGAGGCAAGGAAAATGGAGCAGCAGAAGGTGGCGACAGAGCATTTGCTGCTGGCAATTTTAAAGGAGACCTCCTGCGTGGCTTATCAGGTGCTATTGAGTGCAGAGGCTAATATTCAGAAAATTTACATGGATATTATCACGACAGTTGGCGGCGACATGGCACTGGCAAAAAGTGAATTAATCGCCAGCCGGACAAGAAACCGACGAAACCAGTCTGCCACTCCGGTGCTGGACCAGTTTGCCAGAGATTTAAACCAGTACGCTGAGGAGGGGAAAATTGACCCGGTACTTGACCGGGAGGATGAAATCAGCAGTGTAATCGAAATTCTCAGCCGACGTACAAAGAACAATCCTTGTCTCATTGGTGAGCCGGGAGTTGGTAAAACTGCCATTGCGGAAGGGCTGGCAGCCCGGATTCAGGAGGGAAATGTACCGGAGTCCATTCAGGGAAAACGAGTGCTGGCACTGGATTTGTCCGGCATGGTCGCAGGCTCGAAGTACCGGGGTGAGTTTGAGGAAAGAATCAAGCGTGCTCTTCGGGAGACGAGACAGGCAGGGAATGTTTTGCTGTTTATTGACGAACTGCACACAGTGATTGGTGCGGGAGGCGCCGAGGGTGCCATTGACGCAGCCAATATATTAAAACCGGCACTGGCGAGGGGCGAGGTGCAGGTAATCGGTGCTACCACAAGGGATGAATACCGCAAATATGTGGAGAAGGATGCGGCACTGGAGAGAAGATTTCAGCCTGTGACGGTGGAGGAGCCTACCGGTGCACAGACCATCAATATGCTGAAGGGACTGCGGAAACGCTATGAGGAATATCATCAGGTCATTATCAGTGATGAGGCTATCGAGGCAGCAGTCCGCTTGTCTGTAAGGTATATCAATGACCGTTTTCTGCCGGATAAGGCAATCGATCTGATTGATGAGGCAGCGGCAA
>CAZFHT010000070.1:0-10976 GCA_964518785.1 uncultured Eubacterium sp. | reverse complement strand
GGACCAACTGCCATGCCTAATGAATTAGTCAATGCAAATCGGTTGATGCCGGGACTCACTTTTTTCTGTGGAAGGACATCGCCTGCCAATGTCATAGTTGCAGAGCCGCATACGGAATATACTACACCCATATAAAGACGTATCAACACAAGCAGACCAAAAACAGAAATCATTGCAAATCCTAAAAATGATAACGAAAATAGTGCCAAAAAAAGCAGATATACATGATAACGGTTAAAGTTGTCCAGAATATACCCTGCAAATGGGCGAAATAAAACGGTTGTTACAGACATTGCCGTCAAGACAATTCCGATTTTTGAGCCTGTAATTCCGATTTCCTGACAATAAACCGGAATAATAGGCACAGCAGCATAAAAGGTAGCCATCATCAACAAATTTGTGATGAATAGCAATATAAATTTGTTGTTCCATATCTTATCCATATCGATTTCTCCTTCTAATTATTTTGAACTACATTCGCCACAAACTATAGCACACTATCTCTTTATTTTGAATTGAAATTATGTTATAATTGATAACCAAAAGTTATTAATGGAGGTTAGTTATGACAATAGATAATTTGAAATGTTTTATTTTGGTTGCCGAAAATCTAAGTTTTGCCAGAGCTGCTGAGAGCCTGTATATATCACAACCCGCTGTTACAAAACAAATAAACTCTCTTGAATCAGAATTAGAAACAATGCTGTTTATTCGTTCCACCAGACATGTTGAATTAACACCTGCAGGTATGTCATTTTACAAGGATGCAAAAGAAATCGTCACAAGAACACAGATTGCTGTTCAACGACTGCAATCTCAAAATCCCGAAATAGGCACCTTGAGAATAGGTGTCAGTAATTCTACTATGCTATCATATTTGTCGCCTATTTTACGGAATTATCATAAGAACTATCCGGAAATTTATCCCGACATTGAAGTGTTAAATCACAAAATAATACTAAATCTTTTTTCAGAGAAGAAATTAGATGTTTTATTTTATTACAAGGACAATTTTACCAAAACAGCAGGAGTCTCTTTTAAGGAATTGAAAAGAGACAACTTTGTATGTCTAACTGCCAATGACCATCCAATTGCAACGAATAAGTCTGTCTCTATCTGTGACTTAACCAAAGAGACAATAATTGTATGCAATCCGCTAAATGCACCAATCGTCGAATCTGCATTTCAGCAAAAAATATTAAATCAGTACACATTTGATTCTGTCTATTATTGCAATACAATCGAAATCGCACATTGTATTATTTCTGCAAAAATGGGGATTGCAATATTACCGTCCCTGCTGTGTCCTGAATCTGATAATTTTTGTAAAATTCCTATCAACAATGCAAAAGAAATTTCTTTCGGAGTTTTTTATCATAATGAAACTTCACAAAAATCCGTAGAAAAATTTCTGCAAATAATAGGCACAAAAAGTTGACAAGATATTCGACTTTTTTTCTGTCTGTCCTGCTTGGATTGTTCCAGTGCCACCCTTGCCACAATAGAGTGAAATGCTTTTTGCTGTTCTTTGATACCAAAACATACTTTTCATCCACTTTTTCAACAAATCAGGAGTGGTTTCCCACTCCCTATCGTTAAACTTATTCGAACTCTTGTGCGTCCATTTTAGTCTGGTGTATTGTCCCTTTAGGATGGTTTGGCGGTGCGTAAACGGATGATATTTTCAGGGAATTTCTTCCGGTATTTATAACGTTGTGCCATGTCCCGACAGGTATAAAAGCAACACTTCCTTGACACATATTTTCTTGAAAAATGATTTGATTTTTTCCGTTTCCCATTTGTACAACAGCATTTCCCTGCTCAACACGAATTAGTTGGTCCGTTTCTTCGTGAACCTCCCCGCCAATATCTCCACATGGCGGTATGGACATCAGTGTCATTTGCAGCCGACTCCCGGTCCAGATTGTGGTGCGAAAATTCGGATTTCTTACCGCCATCTGCTGCACATTTACAACGTATGGTCTTGGTCCTCGGTCCTTTTTCTCTGTCTCATTACAGCAATTCATGAAAATCTCCATTTCTGTGCCTTTGTTCTAGTTATATTATATGATATTAGCGGCAAAAGGTACTAAAGCTACCCTTCAACAACATTCCAGTTTCCTCCTCATCTGCTCCACATTGACCGCAGACCGAAGTGCCACCTCTTTTTCAATCTCCCCTTTGTTATACAAATTAAAAATATACTGGTCCATGGAAATCATCCCCGAATTTCCTGATGTTTGAATCAAATTATCTATTTGATAATTTTTACTGTCCCGAATCATATTACTGACAGCCGGGATATTTTTCATAATCTCCACTGCCGGAATCACGCCGCCTTTTTTTCGCTGTAACAACTGCTGAGACACAATGGAATCCAGCACGAGGGACAACTGAAGCCGTATTTGCTCCTGCTGGTCTGCCGGAAAGGAATCGATAATGCGGTCTATCGTATTGACAACTCCTTTTGTATGAAGTGTTGCAATAACCAAATGCCCGGTCTCCGCTGCTGTCATGGCAGTGCGAATTGTTTCTGCATCCCGCATTTCCCCCAGCAGAATCACATCCGGTGCCTGACGCAGGCAGGCACGAAGTCCGGTAAGATAGTTGTCCGTATCAATGCCAATCTCCCGCTGACTAATGATGGACTTCACGTTACTGTGCCAATACTCGATAGGGTCCTCCAGTGTAATAATATGCTTTTCTTTTTTTCGGTTAATAGCGTCGATAATACACGCCTGCGTTGTCGATTTTCCACTTCCTGCTGTTCCGGATATAATGACCAGACCATGATTTAACTCCATCAGCCGGATTACCGAATCTGGAATCTCCAGCACTTTAAAATCCGGAATGTGAAGATTGATAACACGAATGACTGCTGCCAAAGAACCTCTTTGCCTATAAGTGTTTACACGAAATCTCGCTAAATTTTCCACTGAAAAAGAAAAATCATCGTCTCCCCGTTCTAAAAAAGATTTTTTGGAACGTTTTGCATAACTGTAAATTTCATCGACAAAATAAGATGTCTCCGAGGGAACCAGTTGCTCTTCTCCCATGGGGCAAATTTGTCCACGAATTTTATAGCTCAGTTTTCCTCCCGCCACAATAAAAATATCAGAGGCGTCATCATGAACGGCTTTTCGCAACACTTCTTCTAAATTTACCATATACGCTATTCCCCTCTCTTATTCCGCTGTCTCCATGCCATCCCACACATCCACAGAGTTGTCTGCCGTCCAGTTTCCTACGTACACCTTCTGCCATCTCATAATTTTATAATTTCCTTCATGCACCTTTACTTCTACTTGCAGCTGTTGATTTTCGTCCACCGAGCATTGAAAAGAGTAAACATTCCCCTCTTTTCGAACACTCTTCGGAATCTCCCCACTTCGAATCTGTGCCAATATCTCCTCTGCCTGCAATTCTGCCTTATAATAGCTGCTCACAGCTTCAATGGATCTTTCCATCAACTGACTGTCTGCCTTTGCCGTAGAAAGAGACAAAAGGGCAAACACGATAAGACACAAAACTGCAAATATTGTCAAGATGGAACTACCGCCTAGCACAGTGCAGGACACTTCTTTCCCCTTCATCATTCTCCTCCCTTACGATACCGTCTGCCATGCGGTTTCCATAACATAAATCTGTCTTCCTTGAGACACAGCCTCCAATGTTGCTTTCTGTAAATTTTTCTTCTTTTCCGTCAATTTTAAAATAATCTGCATATTTTCAGAAGGATAACTCACCACCAAACCATTTGATGTCTTTGTTCCATGAACTTTCCGGCAAACCGCCGTTCTATCCCCTTTTTCCGCCTTGCAGTATTCAGCAATCGTCCACACTTTTGCAGAACCAAACTCTCTTTGCTCACTGAGTTTGGACATTTGATTTGCGTACACATAAGCCTGCAAACACACTGCCACAGCTAATGCAAATACACAAATCATCACACTTTGCTCCATCAGTGCCAGCAAATTTTTATTTCTTCTATAATGCAACTTATCACCTCACTCACTCCGCAGATACACAGTAGATGTATTTCGAAAACCATCCCCGTCAACTGCGTCTATCTCAATCATTTTCCCTCTTTGTTTTAAGGATAGCTCTTTCGCCTCTACAATTTTATTTCCAGCGTCCGGTGTCAGGGAACTTCCAACCTCTGTAAACAACTCCCGGATATACCCCTCATAATAATAAATCCGAATTTCATATCTTTCGCCGTCAATCTTCTGATATAAATGAAGAGTTTCTATGTCATCTTCCCTTCTTCCTTTCGCAAAACCGCCTGCCTCAACTCCCTCACTCTCGTCAAAGCTGCGGATTTTTGCTGCTACATATGACGTGATTATCTGCTTATTATAAAGTTCATTGTCCCGGTTCACCAAAGTCTGGTATTGGTTCGTCCCCAATGCCAGTGCCATCATCACAAAGATAGCAAAGACAGCAAAAATCACAAAAACAAATTCCTTTTCCATATTATGTCGCTGCCATCTTCCCTTCATAGCCATCCCCATTTCAAAATATTTTACATCAATACGTTACCTCTTCTCTGCTTTCTACCGCAATACATTTGTGAATACTAGTGTTTCGTTTTTTAATTAACACCAGCTTGTTGTTGATTTTCCACCACCGTTATATCCGGCATCAGATTATCACCATATACGACATAAAAAACAGTATATTGGCTTTCATCAATCTGCAAACCATAATAATCTTTCAAATACTGAATATTGCAAGGATAGACGCCCTCTATATCATAGCACAGCAACACCCCTTTGCGGATGGCACGTTCCAACTGTTTTAAACTTTCCTTTTGCTGTCGGCTGCCAATCCATCCGGCACCATAGCACAAAAGAAGAGCCATCCCTATCACTACAGCAATCCATCTCATTATTCTTTTTTTCATACCTGCCATCCCCATTATATAAAATTCCCCAACTCAAAAGGTGCAAAGCCTTTGTTAAATAAAGACCTTACACCTTAGTTAATAATTATTTTCAATTGTCTGTTATTTTAAAGTTATATCTTCAACATTTACGCCTAAAGATGATAATTTCGCAGTAGTGACTTTGATTAAATAGTCAAGCATTTCATTTTTGTAGTCACCATTCGCCCTTTTTATTTGTTGAAGGTCTGTGTATCTGTCAATGGTTATGGAAATCAATTCATTTTCTGTCATGGAATCACTCACTTTCAATCACCGCCTTTATATAAGATACCTTATATTATAGAGGTTATTTGATTTGATGTAAAGCCTTTATTCGATTGTCAAAGTGCTGTATATTTCACAAGTCATATCAATATTTACAGACATCCGACATTACCTATATAGAAGACATTATGTCGATTAGCGGCAGCATTACCACGATTAAAACCACTCCTACCATAAGGGACGAAAGAATAACCAGTGCAGGCTCAATTCTTCCCACTTTTCGCTCAAGCTCTGTTTGAATTTTTTCATTCATCCGTCTCGATACCTCTGTCATAGCAATATCTACCATTCCACTTTTCACTCCCAAGTCAAGAAAACGACAATATTTTTCTTCCAATATGCGGTTTTCCTTAAAGGAAATCGCCAATGTTTCCCCTGATTCCAGCATTTTTAAACATTGCTCATATCGTTTTTCCATCTCTGGAATAACATCTTGAAAAACCATAGCCATGCGAAATGCTTTCTCTGTATTCAATCCGCTTTGTAATCCCAACGCCATTGCCGAGACAACTCTTGCCTCGCCTATTCTTGCCGACATAGTATGTTTCCCAAAAATCCTTCTATAAAACTTCAATACGCCTGCCCTCACTCCACTGTTATGAGAGAGAACAACAGCAGACAATAATATTCCACACATACCGCCACATAATATGGGCATGGCACGTCCTATTCCACTGCCAATGTACAAGAGCAGTTGTGCCGTTCCCGTCATGCTGCCTCCCAGTTGTCTGTATACCTGCTCAAAAATCGGCAAAACCTTCACCAGCAAAGTCACAAGTATAATCAATAACAGAATAGCGAGAATCGCCGGATACAAAATAGCACTTTGAATCTGATTTCTCATCTGCGTCTGTCTTTCATAATAATCAGAGAGTGCATGAAAAGTCTGCTCTAATCTCCCCGTCTCTTCTCCGGTCAAAATCATATCATATACATACTTAGGAAATGCCCCGGTGTGGTAAACAACCTCTGACATTGGCTTTCCTTGAGACAGCTCGTTTGCCATATTTTTTAATAGCAGCTTGCATTTCTTATCTCGTTCATCCTCAATCAAAAGATAAAGCCCCTCCTCTAATCCGATACCCGCATGAAGGAACAATGAAACCTCCAGACAAAAAGAGGATACATATTCGCTGTTCAAAA
This sequence comes from uncultured Eubacterium sp., assembly GCA_964518785.1. Taxonomy (GTDB): domain Bacteria; phylum Bacillota; class Clostridia; order Lachnospirales; family Lachnospiraceae; genus Eubacterium_F. The sequence continues at coordinate 4,621 of CAZFHT010000070.1, read as the reverse complement.
TTTTTTTCTTCATAATTCCACCCCGGTCTTTCTTCAATCAAAAATCTCTCAATAACTATATTTCGCCTTATAATTTTTTCCGTTCCCAATATACTTCATAACCGACTTGGCAGAGTTTCCTGTAGAGGCAAAAGTCGGGTCCATCCGTTTCCATTTCTTTCCGTCAAAATAAATCGCCGCCGTAATCCACCCTCTCTTTTTGGTGTACACATTTATCCACGCATGATAAACATTTCCGGTATAACCGATAATCAGTTTCGATGGAACTCCCTGACTTCTCAACATGGCTGTCATAACTGCTGCGTAATCAAAACAAATTCCTTTTTTCTTTTTATAGATTTTGTCCAAGTTCGGAAGATATCCGCCTTTAACTGTCTTCGCCTTTTTCTGGTCGTATTTAAAATTTTTAATAACATACTCATAGACCTTTTTTACTTTGGCAAGGTCTGTCTTGTCGTTCTTTGTGAGTTTTGCCGCCTTTTTCACCACTTTTGTAGATTTATTATAATTCACATACTGGTTCGGACGAATGTAGGGAGCAAATTCGTCCTTAATTTCGACCGGGATGTCGGCAGACTGAACCGTAATGTAACTGTTACCCTCTACATTGAGAAAAATGGTTATTACATAAGTTCCATTTCCTTCCGTCAGAGGGAGAACCTCGTCTCTCCCGGTCCTTAACGTATAGGTGTATGTCCTGCCGCCGGGTCCTGTCACCTGTGCCATAATGCTTTTCTTCGTTTTCTCTTTATAGCGGACAACAATATAGCCATCCTCACAGTTTGAATAATCAATCACACATTGCTCATTGTCCGCCACAGCCTCTCCCGTCGCTTTTGTAGACGGAATAACTGTTTTCGCCCATGTTTCATTATGGAATACGGCGTTTGTAAAAAGCAGCACTGCAAGAAACATCCCTCGAATCTTTTCCCTTTTCATAGCATAGCACCCCATCCGAAATTCAGCAGTTTACCAAAGAGTAATAATTTCCGCTTTTCCCCACTTTATTTTTTCTTCTTATTTCTTTATACTTAAATCATCATTTTTTACGTCGAATTAATTGCAACCAAAAGGGAAACATGATATTATATGTTCAAGTTAAGAGAAACAAGAACATCTTAACCGGATTCGAAAAGAGTCCAAAACTTAATTTAGCTTGCTGGTTTAATTTAATCATATATCCCTTTAGTGTGGCAGGAGTTCCCCTAGACTCCTGCCTTTTCCTTTTGTTCCCCAAAATCACCTGCCCGCCACATTCCCTAACGCAACAGCTTTGTATCTGCTACTATATCATGATGTAGATATTTTGTCAACATGAATTTTAAAAGCAAAAATAAGTTGATTTTTCATCTACATTCCTGTATAATGAAATTAACCCAAAGTTACTGTTCAAGGAGTAATTAATATGTCAATTGGAAAAAGAATTAAACAAAGACGAGAAGAATTACGAATGTCCCAAGACGAATTGGCAAAACGAATCGGCTACAAATCCCGTTCCTCCATTAATAAAATCGAGCTAGATTTGTATAATCTGAAACAGACAAAAATAAAAGACATTGCTGACGCTTTACAGACGACGCCTGCTTATATTATGGGCTGGGACGAATCGGATGTTCCGACAACGGAGCCAGCAGCGGCACCCACGCAAAAGGGCGTGGACATTGACGTATTTGACGCTGACGTCAATCAGGTGGTGGATACGGAGGAAATCTCTACCGAACTGGCTGTGACCGGTAATTTTTTCGGTTTGCGTATTCAGGGAGACTCCATGTCCCCCAGAATTATGGAGGGAGATACGGTCATTGTCCGTCAGCAGAACGATGCCGAATCCGGTGATATTGTCATCGTGAAAACAAAGAAGAACTCTGCCACCTGCAAAAGATTGATGAAATACGCTGAAGGTTTGAGCTTGATTTCTTTCAATCCCGCCTACGAGCCATTGAGTTTTTCAAATCAGGAAATTGAAGAGGAAGAAGTTGAAATTGTAGGAAAAGTTGTGGAAAACCGCCAGAAATACATATGACGGAGAAGTGTACGCCTTTTTACACCAGTAAACTCCAGAAAACTTCGCCGTGAAATAAAAAAGGAAAGGCAGGAGTTAGGGGAACTCCTGCCACACTAAAGGGATATATGATTAAATTAAACCAGCAAGCTTTGATAATCGTTCGATAGAATCTTTTGAAACCATCTTACCTTCAAATTCTATCAATCCTTCTGTCGAACCTGTAAACACGTCCGCCTGTTCTGAACTTTTTTGTAAAATAATTCTGTCATCTTCGGTATAAATTTCCAACGTCTCACGGTCTGCGAATCCGAGAGATTTTCTAAGTTCAATCGGAAGAGTAATTCGTCCCAATTTGTCTAACTGTCTTGCAATTCCTGTGTTTGTCATCAAAGTACTCCTTCTGTTTTTCTGTTTTTCTATTTTTTGATATATTAATGTGTGTCTTCTGCTGTGCTATTTAATTCTCTTATATCCTAGCATGTTTGCATCCCGGATGCAATTAACATACGATAAAAAAACAATTAATTTGAATTTTTTTCTAATTAAAATCCACGAAAGAAATATATGGCAATTCTGCCATGGCAGCTCAGCCAAAGCAATAACGTGCCATCCACATAGATACTTCTCACCGTTACTTTTCACCTAACAGTGCGGAATAAATTTCTCGCTTGGACACTCCTCGGTCTTTTGCCACCGCCTTCATAGCATCCTTTTTACTCATTCCCTGTCGAAAATATCTATCCATGTGTTCTTGTAATGGCATCTCCATCCAGCTCTGCTGTTCTTCCCGCAAAAGCTGTCTGGGGTCAGCACCCTCTACAACAAGTACAAATTCTCCTTTTGGTTCATTTTCTTCGAAATATGCTACCGCCTCGCCCAATGTAACGTGCATGGCATTTTCGTGTTTCTTGGTCAATTCCTTGCAAACAGCAATTTGCCGTTCTTCGCCAAGCGTGTCGCAAAATGTCTGCAATGTCTTTTTCAGACGATGAGGAGCCTCGTAAAATATCGTGGTACAGGTCGTATCAGATAAACGCTCCAATACGGGTTCCCGTTCCTTTTTATCCATCGGGAGAAATCCCTCGAATGTAAAACGTCGTGCGCTCATTCCTGATAAGGTCAATCCGGTAATCACCGCTGCCGCACCCGGCAATGATGTAACCGAAATCCCTGCCTCATAACAGGCACGAACCAAATCTTCACCGGGGTCGGATATTGCCGGCGTACCGGCATCTGTCACCAGTGCAATCTCTTCTCCTGCCAGTAATCGTTTTACCAGCACAGGGGTCTTTTCTTTCTTGTTGTGCTCGTGATAACTCACCAAAGGGGTTTTAATCTCATAACGATTTAACAGCTTGACAGTTTGCCTTGTATCTTCTGCGGCAATTACATCAACTTCACGCAAAGTCCGCAGAACACGAAGTGTCACATCCTCCAAGTTCCCAATCGGTGTAGCACACAAATACAACATTCGTTTTATCAACTCCTTTACTCATAGTACAATTTCTTGACTTCTTCTGTATAAATATTCTTTTCTTGATAGACGATTAATGGTTTTTCCACCGTAATTCTCGGGTTTCCTCCACGAACGCCTTCTATCAGAACCATATTTGGCTCTTTATCAATATAGGGATATACCAGTCTCATTCTTTTCGGTTCCAGCCGATGATTCACCATGCAGTGAATAATCTCTGCCAGACGAAAAGGCCGATGCACCATAAAGAAATGCCCGCCCGGTTTCAAAAGCCTTGCAGCATTTCCAATAACATCCTCCAAGCTGCACAACACCTCATGTCGTGCAATCGTCTTATGGTCTGTCTCATTAGTCAGTCCATGAGCGTCAGTCATATAAGGAGGATTGCTCGTCACTACATCATATTTTGATGCACCAAAGAATGAAATCGCCTCGCGAATATCCCCAGTTTTTATATTTACCCGGTCTTGAAGACCATTCCCCATTACACTCCGTCTTGCCATGTCTGCCACATCTTCCTGAATCTCTAATCCGGTAAAATTTTTTCCGTTTGTTTTTCCAGACAGAAGAATGGGTATCACGCCATTTCCACAGCCAAGATCCAGACACACCGCCCCCTCCTTTACTTTTACGAAAGAGGACAACAGCACCGCATCCATGCCAAAACAAAACCAAGAAGGATTCTGAATCAATTTCAGTCCATCACGCTGTAATTCATCCAGCCGTTCTCCTTCCCGGAGTAAATCTTCCCACCTTTGATTAGTCATCCAGCTTTGACTTTCCTTCCTTTTTATCCATGGCCTCCAGTTTTTTCAATTCTTTCTCATGTCTTGCCTGAATTTTTCCTCTCGGTCCGCCACTCTTAAACTTCAATTCGTCTACGGCATAATCACGTACCTCTTTTTCATCATTTTCCAATGTGACGATTACCCGCACACGCTGTTTCAAAACGCTGACGCTTTGAACCTCGCCCACCAGATTCTCCGGTGTTTTTACCCTCGAACCTACATTTGGAAGATGGCTGTTCAACTCCTCATATGCCTCTTCTTCATTTTTCAGGCAGCACATCAGCCTGCCGCAAACGCCGACAACACCAGCAGCTCCGCTCCGTCAATCAACCTGACCTTCAAACACGCTATGGC
>CAZFHT010000069.1:0-11258 GCA_964518785.1 uncultured Eubacterium sp. | reverse complement strand
GAACCAAAAGAAAATGATTTGGAAACGAAGTCTGCTCTTCACAAGACCGCCGGTGATTATCGGTGCGGGAAGTGTCGCCGGAGAGAAGGAGGGGCAGGGACCTTTTGGCAAATTTTTTGATATGGTGGAAAAGGACCCTCTGTTTGGCTCAAAGACATGGGAGGAGGCAGAAAGCCGTATGCAGCAGATGGCGGCACAGATTGCCCTGCGGAAAGCCGGACTGGAGCCGGACGAGGTGAGATACATTGTGGCAGGGGACTTGCTGGGACAGTTAATCGCTACCTCTTTTGGAATTATGAATTTTAATATCCCCATGTTTGGCGTATACGGAGCCTGCAGTACGATGGGTGAGTCGTTAGCGATTGGTTCCATGCTGGTGGATGGCGGTTATGGAGATTATGTGGTTGCATTGACATCAAGCCATTTTGCCAGTGCAGAAAAACAATTCCGTTATCCGCTGGCATATGGCAGCCAGAGACCGTATTCCGCCACATGGACGGTGACGGGAAGCGGGGCAGTCGTGCTGGCGTCCTCCGAGGCGGGATGGCGTCGGGCAGATACCGGATATGTGGAGATTCCCGCTGTCACAACCGGAATCATAACGGACTACGGCATCAAGGACAGCATGAACATGGGAGCCTGCATGGCTCCGGCAGCGGCGGATGTTTTGCTGAATCATTTTAAAGATTTTGGCGTGGGACCGGAATATTATGACCGAATCGTAACCGGAGACCTTGGTACAATCGGTGAGAGAATTTTAATTGACATGATGAAGGGTTATGGCTACGACATTGAAAAACAGCATTTCGACTGTGGAACAAAAATTTACTACAATGAAGAGCAGAAAACGAACGCCGGAGGAAGCGGCTGCGGATGCAGTGCCATCACCTTGTGCGGCTATATCATAGAGAAAATGCGGCGAAACGAGTGGAAGAGAGTGCTGTTTGTACCTACGGGCGCATTGCTTTCAACCGTCAGCTTTAACGAGGGAAATTCAATTCCGGGTATTGCCCATGGAGTGGTTTTGCAGGCAGTATCCGGCAGGGAAACGGAGGAACGATAATGGATTATCTCATTTCATTTTTAGTAGGTGGCGGGATTTGTGCCATCGTGCAGATTATTATGGACAATACAAAACTTCTGCCCGGCAGAATTATGGTGGGGCTTGTGTGTGCCGGAGCAATTTTGAGCTTTTTTAATCTTTATGAGCCGATTGCCGAATGGGGAAAGGCGGGTGCTACGGTTCCCCTTATTGGCTTTGGTCATCTGCTCTATAAAGGAGTGAAGGAGGCAGTGGACAATCAGGGATTTATCGGCACGTTTTACGGCGGTCTGGAAAGTGCGGCAGTGGGAATCTCCGGTGCGTTGATTATGGGGTATCTGGCAAGCCTTGTATTCCGTTCGAAGATGAAATAATCATCCAGCGTCAATGTATCAGAAATTTATTATTCACCGCACTAGTAAAAAAAATAAAAATATGATAAAATCGAATTGTTTCTTATCCTTTATAAATTCAAGGGATAAATAGAGGAAAAATGGAGGAAAAAATGAAACGATTCGACCCGAAGTATGAAAAATATTTGTATGCCGGAGTGACCGGGTTTTGTGTGATTGCGGCTGCTCTCGTTTTGAAGTTAATCTTTGATAATCTGGGAACAATCGGCGGTGTGTTCTTAAAGGTGAACGGTGCGTTGGAGCCGGTCTATATCGGATTGATTATATCTTTTCTGCTCAGTCCGATGGTGAATAAAGCTGACCAATATCTTTTTATTCCGCTGATGAGCAAGCTGTTGAAAAAAGAAAAGACGGCGAAGGCTGTCGCCAGAGGAATTTCAGTGGCACTGGTTCTGCTTGTGGCACTGTTTGTTGTATTTAGTTTAATTATGCTGGTAGTACCAGAGGTGATAAACAGTATTACACGACTTGTTTCCAATATGCCGTTTTATTATCGGAATATTCTGGCGTGGGGAGACCGGGTATTTCAATCCAATCCGCAGTTGGTGGAATATTTCATGAATTTTTCCAGTACAATTTATGAGAAACTGCTGGGCTGGCTGCAAAATGACATTCTGCCAAACAGTAATAAACTGCTCGCTGTGTTGACCGGACAACTGGTGAACGTAGTCAGCGTTTTGATGAATTTTGTCATTGGCATAATCGTTTCGATTTATCTCATGACCAGCAAAGAAAATTTTTGTGCTCAGGCTAAAAAATTGCTGTATGCCATGTTGCCTTCCAAATGGGTGGAAGGGATGCTGGATGGGTTGAGAGAAACACATATGGTATTTGCCAAGTTTATCAGCGGCAAGCTGATTGACTCCCTTATCGTGGGTATATTGACATTTGTAATAATGAGCATTGCCGGAATCCCTTACACTGTTCTGGTCAGTGTTATTATTGGCGTGACCAATATTCTCCCTTACTTTGGTCCATACATAGGAACGATTCCATGTGCCTTTTTGATTCTTCTGGTAAACCCGATGAAGGGTGTTTTGTTCGTCGTTTTAATCATTATTTTGCAGCAGTTTGACGGAAATATTCTGGGACCAATGATTTTAGGTGATTCTACCGGATTGAAAAGTTTTTGGATTTTATTTTCCATTTTGCTGTTCGGCTCGCTGTTCGGTCTGGTAGGAATGATTTGTGCAGTTCCGGTATTCGCCATGCTCTACCGCTGGGTGAAACGCTGGTGTGTTCATCGCTTGGAAAAAAAGGGAATTCCGACGGAAACTTCTTATTACCGGACAGAGGCGGGAGAAATGAAAAAGGACGTTGAAAAACAAAATTGAAAGTGCTATACTAACCTAATGAACGCAGGATGAAAAGTGTTTTTGTGTTCAAGAGAGGTGGAAAGTATGAGTGACTATTTAAAAGGCTATAATAAGAGAAATCGGAGAAGAAGAGCGAATTATCAGAGAAAGCGTACAGAGAAGTATTACAACAGTAGTAATAGTTATCGGGAGAGAAGCCGCTATAATAAAAGAAACAGAAGAGGTCCTGTCGTTGCCATTGTGGTCTGTCTTGTCGCCGTCGTGGGAATTTTGTTTGCTGTGTCAAACCGGGGCAGACTGACGGGAGGGAGTGCACAGGTCAGCGGAGTTGCCGTATCCACCACTGTCAGCGGCAGTATGGCAGAGGCAGTGGCATCCGTAAGCACGATATCCGAGAGTGCTATTGCCGCACCGACACTGGCACCACGCTCCAAAGCGGTGGCATTGACCTTTGATGATGGTCCAAGTACGGTGAACACGCCGAAGATTCTTAAACTTTTAAAAAAATACAATGCTCACGCAACTTTTTTTGTCTTGGGAAACCGGGTGGAAAAGGGAGCCGATTTGATACAGCAGGAAATTGATTTGGGCTGCGAAATCGCCAATCATTCATGGGATCATTCGAATTTAAGCAATATGTCTATGAAGAAGGTGAATAAGCAGTATGATAAGACGGCAAAGCTGATTGAAAAACTTACCGGATATCAGGTATCACTTCTTCGTCCGCCTTATGGGGCAATCAGTGATAAAATGAGAAATAAACTGAAACATCCGATGATTATATGGAGTATTGATACCCTTGACTGGAAGTATCGTAACGGCAAAAAGGAGTTCAAAGTGGTCAAGAAAAATGTCTCCGACGGCGATATTATTTTAATGCATGATATCCATGCCGAGACGTCCGATGGACTTGCACTGATTCTTCCATGGCTGATTGAACAGGATTATGATATTCTTACCGTCAGTGAACTGATGGAGCGTAAGGGAATTGATATGAAAAATGGCACTGTGTATGCGAGTGGGAAATGATAAATGGTCTGAAAAGAGAATTCAATCGTATTGATAAGATGCGGTTGGATTCTTTTTGTATTTAGGGCAACGGTGTCCTTGTAATAGGTAGGATTGATTTGAGTAAAAATACACATAATAGGATATAAAGTGTATAAATACTTGACAATACTCCCATTGTGTGCGATAGTATAGTAAAAGTACACACGAAACATAATGGAGTGAATAATTACTTTGACGGAGGAAACTATGATTTTATCATATAAACAGTGTATAGAAAAATTTGGTTCTGATTACCAGTTGAAAAAGGAAATAAAAGCCGGTAGGATTTTTCAAAAGGAGAAAGGAATCTATTCAGACGAAAAAAGTGTTTCTGAACTGGAATTGATTCATCAGAAGTATCCCAGAGCGATTTATACAGGTGAAAGTGCTTATTTTTATTATGATTTGACAGACGTGATACCAGATTATCATGTTCTTGCTACTAAGCGTGAAGATAGTAGAATCAAGGATGATATGGTAAGGCAGGTCTTTGTAAAGGATGAGTTGTTTCTGGTTGGAAAAACTACAATGGATTATAGAGGTACAAGAATTAACATTTACAGTAAAGAACGGTTGCTTATTGACCTTATGCGGTTTAAAAAGAAAATGCCATTTGATTATTACAAGGAGATTATTGGAAACTACAGAGAATTGACAAATAATATGGATTTTTTTCTAATTGAGGCATATGCGGCGATGTTTCGAAATGGCAAGAGGATTATGCAGGATATACACTTGGAGGTTTTGTGATGAACATTAGAGACGAAATTGATAAAATTATGGCAGATGGATATAATGAGGCAAATGCCGAGGCTCGATTGTGTCAGGATGTAATCATGAGTGCTATTGCGAATAGTAATTTGAACAGAAATGTCACAATTAAGGGTGGTGTTGTAATGCGTAATCTTTCAAAGAATACAAGGCGTGCTACACAAGATATCGATTTTGATTTTATACGTTATTCCGTATCAGACGAGGCAATTAAGTTATTTGTGAAACAAATAGATTCTGTATCAGAACTTATGCTGCAAATGAACAGACCGATAAAAAAATTAAAGCATCAGGATTATGATGGAAAGCGTATATTTATCGATATCAGTGATGATTATGGAAATAAGATAGAAGGGAAACTTGATATTGGTGTTCATAAGGATTTGGACATTGAGCAGGAGGAGTATTGCTTTGATATTTGCTTTCAGAAAGATGGGGTAAGTCTTCTTATGAATTCCAAGGAACAGATGGTTACGGAAAAGGTCAAGTCATTACTGCGTTTTGGACCTCGTTCTACGAGATATAAAGATGTTTTTGATATATGTTACTTGATTACATATGTTGATTCGAAAAAGTTAAAAAAATGTATGAAAAAATATATTTATGAAGATTCATCGTTAAATGTGAATCAAATTGAGGATGTAATCATGCGTTTAGATGTTCTTTTTCAAAATAAAACTTTTGTGGAGGAAATAAAGAAATCTAAGAAGAATTGGCTTGACATCACAGTGGAAGAAACATTAAAACAAGACTTTGATTTTTTCCAAAGAATGCTTGCTTCTCAATAGATTAGCCATCACTCCCCAACCTTTGTTTCCCCGGCGATAGCGTCATAGTATTCATACAATTTCTGGGTTCCATTTTCCAGCAGATAATAATGTTTAATATAGGGAATCAGCAGGACAAGAAAAAGCAGCTCCAGTACAAGCAGAATCGGCTGTGTGATAAGAAGACTGGCAAACAGCGTCATAACCGTCATCAAGGCAAAAAGAACGGTGACGATGAGATGAATCAGACGTTCGTGTTGAAAAAACTGAATCTGTACAAGCATTCTCCGGCAGGTCTGCTCTCGTTCCTCCGGTGTCATATCCTGCTCGCTCAAATTTTTGTAAAAATCCAAATAGTGCAATAATCTTTTTTTCATGTTCGTACATCCCCTTATAAAATGATTGTCTAATGCTGTAATGTCCATGGTTTACGCAGTTCAACCAATACAAGTATAGCATATTTTATAGAAAAAAGAAATTTTTTTGAGAAAATTTTCCAAGAAATTTTACATTTTCGCAATTATGTATTATAATGAATGTGTATTAGACACTTGTGAAAGGTTTTTAAGAGGGTAGATGGTTAAATATGAAAGATAGGATACTTATGATTAGCGAGGATGAGAGTGTTCGGGAACAGTTGGTGGGATTGCTTGAACTGGAGTACGATTGTACTGCGGTTGAGAGTGTGGAAAAAGCCATTGAGGTTTTAGAGGAGCAGGACCATGAGATACAACTGGTGATTGCAGAGCTGGTGACAGAAGAGGATGGAAGGAAAATACCGGAGCGCCTTAGGGAGGAATGTTTCCGGCAAAATATTTCCATTCTGATTATGGTGCCATGGGGAAAGGAAGAGGATGTAAATTCCGCTATCCGGGATGGAGCAGAGGATATCCTCTTTATGCCGCTGCACCCGGAGGTTTTGCAAAGGAGAGTGGAGAATCTTTTTATCATTCGCAGAGTTCATGCCACTCATAATGTAATGGAAGATTTGATTAAAGAAGAAATCGATAAGTACATCGACACATTAGATATGTGTACCTGTTCCCACTGCCGCCGGGATTTACTGACGCTGACATTGAACCGCGTCTCGCCGAAGTACGTCACGAGCGTAAGGGGAGCGACCATTACAAAAGCAGAAAAAACAACATCAAGGGAAGAAAAGATAAAACTCCTGACTGACATTGTTTATTGCGCCCAGATGGTGAAGAAAAAACCTCACCATGAGCGATAGAAAATATAAATTTAGGAGGCACTGATTATGTACCAATACAATCCAAAATCAAGCGTCGCTGATGAGTTCATTAACGACAATGAAATTAAAGAGAGTCTTGCTTATGCAGAAGAGAACAAAAATAACCGGGAGGTTGTGGATGCGATTCTTGAGAAGGCAAGGAATATGAAAGGGATTTCCCACCGGGAGGCAGCGGTTCTTCTGGAATGTGAATTAGAGGAAGAAAACAAAGAAATTGAGAAACTGGCAAAAGAGATTAAAGAACGGTTTTACGGAAAAAGAATCGTTATGTTTGCCCCGCTGTATTTGTCAAACTATTGTGTCAATGGCTGTGTATATTGTCCGTATCACGCAAAAAATAAGCATATTGCCCGCAAAAAACTGACACAGGAAGAGATTCGAAAAGAAGTGATTGCGCTACAGGACATGGGACACAAACGACTGGCAATCGAGGCAGGGGAAGACCCGGTAAATAATCCATTGGATTATATATTGGAGAGTATTGAGACGATTTACAGCATTAAGCACAAAAACGGTGCCATTCGTCGTGTCAACGTAAATATCGCCGCAACGACGGTAGAAAACTATAAAAAATTGAAGGATGCGGGTATTGGAACCTACATTTTGTTTCAGGAAACCTATGACCGCAGTGCTTATGAACAGCTCCACCCGACAGGACCAAAGAGCGACTATGCTTATCATACCGAGGCGATGGACCGGGCGATGGAGGCAGGCATTGATGATGTTGGCTGCGGCGTCCTTTTTGGCTTGGATAAATACCGTTATGAATTGGTCGGTATTATTATGCATGCAGAACATTTGGAGGCAAAGTTCGGCGTGGGACCGCATACCATCAGTGTGCCGAGAGTCTGTCCGGCAGATGATATTGATCCGGCAGAGCTGAACGCCATTCCGGACGAAATCTTTCAGAAAATCGTGGCAGTCATCCGTATTGCAGTTCCGTATACCGGCATGATTGTGTCCACACGTGAGTCCCAGCGTGTTCGTGAAAAGGTGCTGGATTTGGGTATCAGTCAGATTAGCGGCGGCTCCAGAACCAGTGTAGGCGGCTATGCAGAGGAGGAGCCGGAGGAAGAAAATTCGGCACAGTTTGATGTCAGTGACCGCCGAACGCTGGACGAGGTAGTAAACTGGCTGCTGGGGATGGGTTACATTCCGAGTTTTTGTACCGCCTGCTATCGGGAGGGAAGAACCGGAGACCGCTTTATGAAACTTTTGAAATCCGGACAGATTGTCAACTGCTGTCAGCCAAATGCGTTAATGACATTGAAAGAATATTTGGAGGATTACGCCTCTGAGGACACGAAAGCAAAAGGCGAGAAAGTAATAAGAGAACAGTTGGAAATTATTACAAATCCGGTGGTGAAGGAAAAAGCTGCTCAGTATATTGATAATATTCATGAGGGGCAGAGAGATTTCCGTTTCTAAGCTAAAAGTACCGTCGAAAACGAAGAAAAAATAAGCAGTGTGAAGATAAAATAAACGTGAAAAAAAGATGCCGGGATGTTTCGATTCCGGCATCTTTTTTTTGTTACTATTCTCGAACCGCCAACATTCGCAAAGTCGAGTGCTTTACGCACTCTTTCTAGCTCTGGAAAAAAATAGAAGTTGCATATTTTTTACAATTGTGCTACAATACTCTAATGTAATAAATTGTAAAAAGTGTGCTGTGAATGACGAGGAGGCGACACGAATGAAAAGGAAAGTTTTGCCATGGTTATTCGCTTTTTTAACCACCGCACTATGCTTGATTTCGTTTATACGTTCGGCAAGTAATTCACAGTATATATCAGACATAAAGGAATTGGATGAGATTACGGACCGAATCTCCAGCAAAATGGGAAATGCGATGGGATATGCGGATATTTTGCAGTTGTTTGTCCAGTTTAATGATGGAAAATTATCGGAGGAGAACTTCAATGCTCTGACAGATATGGCATTGCAGGAACACACATGTATTGAGAGTTTCCAACTGGCGCCGGATGCTGTTGTTACTTATTGTAACCCATTGGAAGGAAATGAGGCTGCCATCGGTCACGAATTATTAAAGGATGACGCAAGAAAAGAGGCTGTGCAGGAGGCGATTGACTCCGAGTCTGCCGTTGTGCAGGGACCGGTAGATACCGTACAGGGCGGCGTACGGGTTTTTGGACGGAAGGCAATCCGGGTTGACGGAGAGTTCTGGGGACTGGCAGTTGTTTCCATCGATTTTGAGGAACTGATGAAGGAGTGCAGACTGTCAGAGGATACGGTGGACTTTGATTTTGTTCTTGCCTCTTATGACTATCAGGGTGAGTTGGAGTACACGTGGGGAGATAAAGAAATAATGGATTCCAGCAGCACAAGTGCAGATGTTCAGTTATCTCACCAGCGTTGGGTGGTTTATATTCGACATCCATGGACGCTGCGGAATTTCATTCAAAGCCATGGAATTTATATGCTTGTCACCTCTCTCTTTGCGGGCTTTGCAGCTTATATGCTGGTTGCTTTCTATATCAACAAAGTAAATGCTGCGAAGATGGACCAGTTGACGAAGGTTTTAAATCGTCAGGAGTTCGAGAGACTGGTGAGAAAAAAATTGCAGCACAGAAGCAGTCAGCTCACTGCTCTGCTTGTTGTGAAAGTAGATGATTGTAAGGATATTAAAGATATTTATGGTCATTTGACCGGGGATGATTTTATGGTTCGCATTGCGGAACGTATCTGCCGGGCAGTTCGAAAGGGCAGCCTGATATCCCGGTCAGACACAGATGAGTATATGATTTTTCTCAGACACATGAAGAGTAAAAGACAGCTTTTTTCGGATATTCAAAAAATTCGTGTTATAGCAGGAGAGGAAGTTGTGTTGGAGGAAAATATTGTGCAGCCGAGAATTTTTGTCGGCTATGCACTGGCGGCAGAAGAGGGAAAATCTTTCGAAGATTTGTATCTGATTGCCAACCGGAGGGTATATGAGGATAAGGTAATAAGAAAGGAATCGGAAAGAGTCGAGCAGGACGCAGATGGCTTTGAAAGGAGAGGCGAATGAAACAGGAAATTTGGGATTTTTTCGAGAATATGAACGAAATTGTCTATGCCTCTGATGTGAAGACCCATGAGCTTGTCTATATGAACCGCAAAGCAAGGCAGCAGTACAATTTTCAATCTCTTGAAGAAATAAAAGGGAAAAAGTGCTATGAACTGCTACAGGGAAGTTCCAGACCTTGCTCAATTTGTACCAACAACCGGCTGAAGAAGGGTGAGTTTGTTGAGTGGCGGTATTTTAATCCTGTAGTGCAGAAGTATTTTATAATAAAAGATACATTGATTGAAGACGATGGGAGGGAGTACCGTCTGGAATTGGCGGTGGATTCCAGCATTGAAGAACAGCAGAGAAAAATTATTCAGGGATATATCGACAATGAGGCGATTATCAATGAGGGGTTGCGGCTTTCTTTGTCTGCTACCGAGCCGGATGAGTCGATTCACATTTTGCTTGAGTATATCGGAAGGGCATTCCGCTGTGACCGGATTTATATTTTCGAGGAAGCAGAGGGCAGAATGTTTAACAATTCCTATGAATGGTGTGGAAAGGGAGTGTCTGCGGAAAAGGATAATCTGCAAAATATTCCGATGGAAGATGCCATGATATGGATTGACCGTTTTGAAGACAATAAAAATGTCATTATTAAAGACTTGGGGGACATCAAAGAGACAGACCCGGTTATGTATGATTACCTGAAACCGCAGAATATCCATTCTCTTATAGCGGCACCGTTGATTTTTAACAATAAACTCATTGGGTTTTACGGCGTGGATAATCCTCCGGCAAAATTTATGGAGAATATTTCAACCATGTTTATGATTCTGGGGTATTTTCTTGCATCACTGCTCCGCCGGCGGGACCTGCAGAGACGGCTGGAATGTTACAGCTTTTACGACCAGCTCACCGGGTTTGGAAACCGCCATCTGATGGAAGAATTTATCATGAAAATGCAGCCGGAAAACACCATTGGCGTTGTATATTGTGATGTGACCGGACTGAAAAAGGTCAATGACAGCATGGGACACGATGCCGGAGACAAATTGCTGCTGAAGGCGTGTGCGTGTCTGAAAGAGGCGTTTGAGGGGTATTCTCATTTCCGCATTGGCGGTGACGAATTCCTTGTGCTGTGTGCCGGAATTATCGAAGAGGAAATGAAAAAGAGGACAGAGAAACTGCGGGAAATAGCAAAAGAAAACGAAGTTGTCATAGCAGTTGGCATGGTGTGGAGTCCTCACTGCAGAAATGGTATCGACAGACTGCTCATGGAGGCAGATGAACGTATGTATGAGGATAAGAGAGCGTACTATGCACAGACGAGGTCAGGCTCCTGTAAATGAAATTGCAACGAGTAAAGCCCTCCGGCACTTGCCGGAGGGCTTTGTTACAACCTGTTGTAATTACTTAACTTTTACATATTCTATATAAAAATTAGTCGATTAAATCCGATTATAACTTTGTTACATTTGCAGCCTGTGGTCCCTTTTCGCCTTCGATAACTTCGAACTCTACTTCGTCACCTTCGTCCAATACTTTGAAACCGTCCATCTGCAAAGCGGAGAAGTGTACGAATACATCATTTCCCTCTTCATCGGAAATAAATCCGAATCCTTTTTTTGCATTAA
>CAZFHT010000068.1:0-11350 GCA_964518785.1 uncultured Eubacterium sp. | reverse complement strand
TACTGGAATCTGTTCTCCTTCAATCCGGAATTGAAAGCAGAGGGACAGAATCCATTTACTTTCGCATCCGAGAAACAGACAGACTTCGATGGATATCAGGATTTCCTGAACAACGAGTCACGTTATACTCGCCTTGTGAAACCATTCCCAGAGCGTGCTGAGAAACTCTTCAAAGAGTCTGAAGACGCTGCAAAAGCTCGTTATGAACATTTGCAGAAATTGGTTGAACTGTATAAATAATGATGGCTGCGAAATTGCTTGCAATTAGTGGCATCATGTAATAAGCAGGAATCCCCCGGCTGTGTCGGGGGATTCCTGTTTTTAATATGCAAAAATTAAGATATTAAAAATATAAAAATATTAAAAATATTGTGTACAAAAAACAGCATAGAAATTAAGATGTTACAAACGTGACATAATTCTTTGTTATAGTGTTAGGATGTCACAAATGGTGAGGTTGATAAACTGATACCATGTAAAGCACAGCAATAGAAAACAAGGAGGAATTTGTAAGATTATGAAAAACAAGGGATTAAGAATACTAGGGATTATGACATTGCTGCTTTGCAGTTTTGTCTTTCTGGGGGCAAAGGCAGAGGCGAAAACATATACCATTGGTGCCAAAACGACACCATGCTCTGCAGAATATAAAAGAAAACCTTATTACAACGAAAACACAAAGCAATATTACACGATACAGTCTTATCTTACAAAGTTAAGTGGAACAGGCGGCACACTGAAATTAAAAAAGGGAACTTATAAAATTCCCTGCACTTTATACGTTCCCTCAAATGTGACAATTCAGTGCCAGTCCGGTGTGAAGTTAAAGAAAACGACAAAGACCGGAACGTCCAAATTAAAGAGCAGTAAATTTATGTTCCAGCTTTTGCCGGAGAGCAAAAAGAACCAGTCGCAAACGGTAGGCGGCTATCAGGCGTCAAAAAATGTGAAGATTACCGGAACAGGTACCGTAACTATCGATATGGGAAAGGTCAGCGAGGCGACTGGAATTTATGCCGGGCATACAAGCGGTTTCTCCATTTCCGGAATTTCCTTTAAAAATAAAAAGGGTGGCAGTTACCTTTGGATTGAAGGTTCCAAATCAGTTTCAATAAAAAAGTGCAAATTTTACAAGGGGGCTGCCAAGTCCGGACTGAAAAACCAGTTTGCCATCCGTCTGGAGAATGCACATCCGAAAACAAGTGATTTTTCTGAAAAATGGAGTAAAAAAGATAATACGATAAATAAGAAGGTGACGATTTCCGGTAACACCTTTATCGGTCAGAGTTATGCCATAGGAACAAGTAAAAACACCACGAATCTTTTTTATCAGACTGGAATTAAGATACAGAAAAATACATTTACCGATACGGACAAATACGCCATTTATGGGATAGGGTGGAAAACACCTTCCATAACCGGGAACACTATGGCACTTGAGTCGGCTGCGAAGAAAGCGAACTGCCTGATGAAGGGGTTGGGGGTATACAACCCGAAGATACAGAAAAATGACATCAGTGGATGTTATTATGCACTGGTTTTCGGAACGGCAAAAAATAAAGGGAAGGGCAGTGGACTGGCGGACAATCCGTCAACATTGGATTCCGGCTGTCTCGCTGACATGCAGAACAATACCTTATCCAAGCTCTCACATTATTACGTCACCAATGACGGGGTTCAGGTTTTGTTTTTCCGAAATAAGACGGATAATGAATTTACCATCAGCACATCTTCGAAACCGTATCATGAAAAATATATGAAGAATGAAGACTACAGCAAGCGGAAAAACTATTATCTGTTTACCTCTTATATGGAACAGCTCGAGTACGCAGGCGGCGGAACGATTACTGTGCAGGCAGGTACCTATCCGGTGACAAACAACATTTGTATCCCTTCAAATGTTACGATGAATTTGCAGGATGGGGTTGTGTTCGAAAAATCCGGAACAACGGCGACAGATATTTGCTATGCCAAGACACTTTTCACGATTGTGCCTCCTTCTCTGGATGGCACCCAAAAGACGGTCAGCGGGTATAATGGCTCTCATGATGTAAAAATCATAGGAAATGGAACGGTAAAGATTGACTGCCTGAATGTTGTTAATTGTATGGCTCTTGCCATGGGCGGCGCAAAAAATATTACGATTAGCGGAGTTACTTTTGCGAATCAATACGGATCGCATTTTATTGAGTTAAATTCTTCGAACAACGTAACGATAGAAAACTGCTCATTTGTCGGATTCAAGCCCCTTGACCAGAAAAGTCACAAGGAGTGTATCAATGTAGACGGTAATGATTTGGTGACGGATGGTTTCAATTATGACTGGTCCGCCCATGATAAGACAACCTGTAAAGACATTTACATTAAAAATAACACTTTTACCAATATTGGGACGGCAGTGGGAAGCCACACCTATTCCTGCTCAGGAACAACCCAGCTCTATCATGAAAATGTGCAGATTATCGGTAATACTGTAGATGGTACATACAATTCTGCCATTCGTGCACTGAATTGGAAAAACTGTGTGATACAAAATAATACATTCAAAAATCATCAGTCCCTCTCCGATGGTAATCTGAATAGCAGCGGAGAGCAGATGCACTATGTTTCCGTGCTGCTGCGGGGCGTAATCAATCCTGTCGTGACCGAAAACACTTTCGATACACTGGACTATTATCCGATTCGTGTCGTGTTGTCCTATGATACCGGGCTGGAGGCAGCGGTAAAGGCGGGGTATCCGGACACCGTAAGCGATGTTTCTGAGGATAATTGGGAAAAGATGAAAAATAATACCGTCTTAAATATTAGCCAAAAAAAGTATAAAAAAATTGTGGTGCGAACAAATGATGAGCAGACAGATGCGGACGCAGAGAAAAAAGAAATGTTGTAAAAAAGAAAAATTAGAAAAATTAGGAAAAACTACTGGACAAAAAAGTAAAAAAATGGTAAAGTAAAGTTGTTACACGATATGATAAGAGAATCTCGCTAGGAGGTTTATAAAATTATGAAACTCAGAATCCTGTTGTATGATGCGTATACATTGGCACTGGAGAGTATCTGTGAAACGATGAAGAAGATTCATGATTTTGAAATCGTAGGTGCATTTTCGAATCGTGAAGATTTGGTAGCTTGTCTCAAGGAACAGTTGGTTGATGTAGTTGTCTTGAATCTGATGTTGAAAAGCTGTGAGGAGCTGGAAACGGTAAGAGAAATCAAGAGCATACAGGAACAGGTCAAGATTATTGTTTTGATGGATCAGAAAGAAGGTATTATTTACGAGAGAGCACTGGAGATGGGAGTGAATGCCTTTTTAAGAAAGGATACCTCTTACAGTGAACTAATCAGTGACATTGTCAATGTGGCAAAAGGAAATGACATTATACCGGATTCTTTAGTATCCGAGAGTGTTGACACGATTTTATCGGAGACAGAGATGAAAGTTCTAAAGATGATGGTATATGAAAGTACGAACGAAGAAATCGCAAAAAAAATGTTTATAAGCAGACGAACGGTAGAGTCTCATGTAAGCGACATATTGCAGAAATTAGGTGTTAGCAGTCGAGCCGGAGCCGTCAGGGAGGCGGTCAGACTTAAACTGGTACAATAATTTGGGGTGGAATCACGCAAAAAAACATTCGGAAATTACGGATGTTTTTTTTTGTAAAAAAATGTATGATATTTACAGTCGACGAAAGAAAGGAGAGAGGAACTGAATGACAAGGAACAATGATAACGTCAACAGAAAGAAGTAATGAAAATAATGGAGATGGAAAAATTTGAAAAAATTAGGGTAAAAGGCTGGCGTCTCGACAGGAAATACAAGCGATATTGGGATGATATCGTGGAATACCAGAGGAGTACGCAGGAAAGTTTTTCCGGACACAACGCAGCGGTGTTTTTAACTTTTGGTTTTATCTTTTTACTTTTAGATAAAATGCTATGGCATAGGTTTAATGTGGGTACGATGTTATGTTTTGGAATCAGTGTTTTATCCACAATGAATTATATTCTTCATAAAAGAATCCTGCCAAAGCACAAAAAGTGGATTATTCCGTTAGGAAACATTTATATTCTATTATTGGGAAAATGGTTAATGTCTTTAAATCTAGTAGGAAATGATGCGGTTTCGTGGACGCTTTTATTGTGTTCTCTCATATCGACTTCGATGGTAATAATGATTCCGTATCATTATATTTCGATTCTTGTATTAATCCTTGGATTTGACATGGTCGAGTATGGAATCGTAAATTCCGGTGTGATAAGTATTTTGTATCACTTACTGGACGACTTGATTATCAGTTCGTTTTGCATTGGTTTCAATGTGATGTTTTCAAAAATGAAATATCTGGAATTGGAGCGAAAAGAGAATCTTTATAGTGAAATTCGACGGGACCCGTTGACAAAGCTCTATAATCGCAAATATCTGGAAAACTTTTTTGAAGAACATACGGACATCAACGAATGTAGTGCTATGCTGATGCTGGACTTGGATAATTTCAAAATGGCGAATGATGTGTTTGGTCATAAGAAAGGGGACGAGATACTCTGTCAGGTGGCAGAAGTATTGAGAAAAAATTTCAGAGAAAGTGACTGCATAGCAAGACTTGGCGGAGATGAGTTTGTGGTGTTTTTGCCTCACATTTCCAAAAAGGAGGTGGTCATAGACCGGGTGGAGCAGGTTTTGGAATGCTTTCCTATTATTATTCAGGGAGAAACTCAAGTGGAGGTTTCAGTGTCCATTGGGGTAGTGTTTAAGGATGTGGGAAAATTGTCTTCTTATGCACAGTTGTGTGAAAGTGCTGACGAGGCAATGTACAAAGCAAAGAAGTCAGGAAAGGCGAGAGCAGTAATTGCCGCCTGAAGCCTGAACAAAACCCAGAAAACTTTTTAGGAAGGAAGATTTACGATGAAAGATAAAATGATGAAATTCACAAAGAACATGAGTATTGGAAAGAAAATGGTACTCGGATATGGGGTGTTGCTGACGCTTACCATTATCATATCGGTGCTTGGATTGTTAGGTATCCGGGTACTGGATGGAAGTATTAAAAGTCTGGCAAACGGTTCCCAGAAAGCAAATGATGCGATTAAGATGTGCCGGATTGACGTAAACATCGCAGCACGTGATGTTCGTGAGATGGCATTGAACGACGATACTTCGACTTATGAAACATATCAGCAGGATATTGACAGTAAGCTGACGGATTTGGATGATAATCTGGCTGAATTGAAAGCAGCCAATGTAGTCAGTGATGAGAAGTATCAGGCTTATGCCGACGCATTAAATCAGTGGAAGAGCGACGCCAGTACGATTGTGGATGATTTGGTTGCCGGAGATAAAACAAAAGCGACGGAGATGATTTTTTCCACTTGTGTACCTTCCCTTTCCAATTTGGTGGATTTGTCAAAACAGCTGGACTCAGAAATTGAAACGTTGGTTGATAAATCATTGAGACGTAGCCGTTCCATTTATTATACCAGCTTTGCCATTGTATTAATTGTAACGTTGTTGTCAGTTGCATTTACCGTTTTCCTTGGAAGAAGTGTTATGGATTCCATCGTTGTACCGTTACAGGAGATTGAGGCGAGTGCAAAAGAGTTGTCAGAAGGAAATCTGCATACGCAGATTACTTATGAATCGAATGATGAATTGGGAGATGTGGCAGACAGTCTTCGAGAATCCATCCGCTGCCTGAGTTCTTATGTAGATGATATTTCACAGACTATGACGCAGTTTGCAGACGGTGATTTTGTCCTTAACCCGACGGTAGATTGGAAAGGTGACTTTACTCCGATTTTAGAGGCGTTCCGCAAGTTTGAAGCCAATATGGGTGATACGGTATCCGGTATTCAGCAGGCAGTGTCTCAGGTAGAAATTGGTTCACAGCAGGTTTCTGATACTTCCATGGAGCTTGCACAGGGAGCTACGGATCAGGCGATTGTCATGCAGCAGTTTACTTCTACATTGGGCGATATCTCCAGCCGTGTATCTGAAAATGCGGTTCAGGCGGATGATATAAGCAGACGTGTAGAAGAAGTGGGTGGAGAGATTTCGATTACAAACGAGAAGATGAGAGAGATGGTGCAGTCTATGAATGAGATTGAGGAATCCTCTGAGAAAATTCGCCAGATTATCGATACGATTGATGATGTGGCAGCACAGACAAATCTGTTGGCTTTGAATGCTTCGATTGAGGCAGCAAGGGCAGGTGAGTTTGGTAAAGGATTTGCCGTTGTAGCAAATCAGGTAACCGTTCTGGCTAATCAGAGTGCGAATGCAGCAGAGGAATCTACCCAATTGATTGAGGCGTCCATCAAAGAGGTCAAGAAAGGAAAAGCACTGACCGATGAAATCGCTCAGCAGCAGGAGAAGGTAGCTGTGGATACGCAGACGATTGTAGACGAGGTAGAACAGGTTGCGAAGAACTTGAAATCGCAGGATGAATCCTTCATACAGTTGAATGACGGCATTGTCCAGATTAACGATGTCATTCAGACCAATTCCGCTACTTCTCAGGAATGTGCGGCAAGCAGTGAGACGATGAGTGGTCAGGCAAGTATGCTGGATAACCTTATCAGTGGATTCAAAGTAGCTCATGTATAGAACAAAGAAAGAGTTTACCAATTATGAAAATATATGATGAACTTACAAAGCTATATAACAGAGAAGGTTTTATAGAAAAAGTGGAAGACTGTCTGGAACGGAATCGGGAACGGAACTATGAGATTATCCGGTTTGTTGTCAAAAACTTTAAGTTTATCAATTCGATTTACGGAAGAGAAAGCGGTAATACACTGCTGGAGGAAATCGGAAGAAAACTGGTAGAAAACTTATTTCCGGATGAAATCTGCGGACGGTTTGACAGTGACAGCTTTGTTGTCTTCATCCCCTGCGAGTACAGTAAGAGCCTTAGAGAGGTTATCTCAGACAGTGGGTTTTACGTAGCTGAAAATAGTGAATATCCGGTTCACATCTGTGCAGGTATCTATCAAATTCAAAAGAATGAGATGTCGGTATTGGAGATGTGTGACCGGGCGGGAATCGCACTGGATACCGTCAAGGAAAATCTTCTGGAAAAAGTGGCAGTCTTTGATGAAAGCATGTATACAAATCTGTTACAGGAGCATGAGCTTAGTCTTGAACTCCCCTCTGCCATTCGTAATGGGCAGCTGCAGTTTTATTTACAGCCGCAGGTGAACCGACTTGGTGTGGTTGTGGGAGCAGAGGCTTTGGTTCGTTGGATACATCCTCAAAAAGGCTTGATTATGCCGGCAGAATTTGTTCCGCTTTTTGAAAAAAACTACATGATTGTAGAGATTGACAAGTATATATGGGAAAAGGTGTGTCAGCTCATCCGTCGGTGGGCTGACGATGGCAGGGAGGACATTTACGTTTCGATTAACGTTTCACCGCGGGATTTTGAGTGCATTGATGTGTATAAGGTGCTGATGGGACTGGTAAAGAAGTACCAGATAAATCCGGAACAGTTAAAAGTAGAAATTACGGAAGGCACGATTATGAAAAATCCGATGGAACAGATTCAGTTAATCGGACGGCTTCGGACGGCTGGTTTTTACGTGGAGATGGACGATTTCGGCAGTGGTTATTCTTCGATTAGTATGCTGAAGGATATTGAGATTGACGCCATTAAGCTGGATACGTATTTTTTGAGTAATACCATAAATACAGACCGGGCGAAAAAGATTTTGAAAGCGATAATACAGTTGGTTCGTGATGTTGGAATGACAGTGGTGGCAGAGGGAGTAGAAACAAAGAAACAGTTGGATTTTTTGTCCCATATGGGTTGCGATATGTTTCAAGGTTTTTATTTTTCAAAGCCCGTACCGGTGGAGGAATTTGAAAAGAAAATTTTTCTTCATGAGTGATGAGTGTGACGGGAAAGAGGTAATTGATTCATGAAAAAAGGAAAAAGGATTATTTGTTTAATATTTGTGCTGTTACTGACGTGCAGTCTTGTGCCGAACCTAAGGCTTATTTTTGCCGGAGAGAGAAAAGCGGTTTATCTGGATACGGTGCTTGGCGATGATGATAACTCAGGACTGAGCTGGGATGAGCCGGTGGCAACCTTGGGAAAAGCGGCTGAGATAGCAGGAGATGGAGCAGACGTATGTACGATTTATGTCATGGATAAAATTACCTTGTCGGACAAAGAGGTAATCTGTCTTGGAAGAAATAAAACATTAGCCCGTTATCCGGAATATTCCGGGTATCTGATGGAGTTGAACGAGGGGGCGGATGTGACCTTGACGGGTATCACGATTGATGGTTCCGGCACCGACGCAAAGACGGAGAAAAGCCTGATTATGGTGAACTCCGGTGCAGTATTGACAATCGGGAATAATGCAGTGCTGCAAAATAATAATATGTTAAATGTTTCAGATGCAACGACCATCAATATATATGAGCGGTCAGGTGGAGCCGTATACAATCTTGGTACGGTGAACATGAATGGTGGCGTTGTGCAAAAGTGTTATGCTTTTAACGGGAGTGGAATTTATTGCAGGAAAGGTGTATTTACACTGAATGACGGCGTGATATGTAACAATGGTGAATGCACCACCTACGATTATGCTGACGATACTTCAAACACGAAATGTACGATGGGCTCAGCGGGCGGCGGAGTTATGGTGGAGTACGATGGAAGAATGATTCAGAACGGTGGCACCATATCCGGCAACAAGGCACATTTTGGCGGAGGCGGTATCGCTGTGGGAGGCGGAACGATTTACGCTCCCACAAATCAAGAGGTGGACAGCTTTGAGATGTACGGCGGAATGATAGAAAATAACGAGTGCTGCTCCAGTGGAGGTGGAATGTTTTTACAAGAGAGTTTTTCAGCCACAATCAATTCGGGAACAATCCAGAATAATTACTGCAGGGGTGCAGAAGATGGACTTGGTGGTGGTGGCATTTATGTGAACGGAACGGAAGGAAGAAAAAATAACGGGTGTTTAAAGATTTATGATGTGTTGATTTCAAAAAACACATCAGCAGATTATGGGGGAGGTATTGTGGGATGCTCCAACTCTGACGTGGAGATATATGCTTTGAATGGCGGTGTTATTTATGACAATAGCAGCGCAAAATATGGAAAAACGGATATTTATATATCCGATGGTGACGGCAGCGGTGCTGTAATTGACAGTGATGTGGAGAAGAATTTGTCGGAGTCCATGCTGGGTGGAGCATCCTATTGTTGGAAATATACAGGAACAAGGGAGGATGCAGTGGATAGTGTACTGCATCAGAATGGAAAGATTGATATTTATACAGATAAAAGCGATGAAGACTTAGGAATAAAGAAGGCATTAACTATGAAAAAGGTTGTTATCGCGGGAAATACATCCGATACCGCTGGCGGCGGCATTGCCAGTAATGGCGATTTGATAATTGGAAAAAAATCGCTGTCCGGCGAGGACAGCGATAAGGAAGGCAGCCAGATGGAAGACAACCAAATAGAGTATTCTGATAACTACGGGACCGGAGAATCTATATTGCTAGATTCCCCCATATCAACAGAAACAACAGAGGTAAAAGCTGCTGAGATAAAAGGGACTCAAGCGGTGGATACCCCCATACCGACAGAGAAGTCAGTTGTGGAAAACCTTGTAGCGACAGAGACAACGCAGGTGAATACCCCGGCATCCACAGAGGTGCCGGCGGTACAAGCCGCAGCATCAGGCAATCCGGATGCCGGAGATACGATTCAGCTCTTTGCGGGAGTATTGTTAATGGTTTTGAGCGGCATTGGACTCGTGGGGATTGCTAATTTTGGAAAGAAAGGATAGACAGCAGGGAGCTGTTTGGTGTAAACTGAGGGAAAGAACAAGGATTGGAGACTTTCCCTCTTATGAAAAAAGAAGGCTATTATTCTTCCGGTGAGTTTGCGAAAATGGCGCATATTTCTGTACGAACCGTGAGATATTATGATAAACAGAATTTATTAAAACCCTCCTTTCTCTCAGAATCCGGGGCGAGATTTTATACAGACCGGGATTTTGTACATTTGCAGCAGATTATGTTACTGAAATATCTGGGCTTTTCTTTGGAGGACATCCGGGAGATGACCATTGAGGACACCGACCATCAGTTTCTTGCCAATTCTTTAGAATTGCAGCGGAAATTGATTCAGGACAAAATTGAGCAACTGCAATTAGTTGAGAAAGCGATAGCGGATACGACGGTGGAAATCCGAAAAAACAAGAATGTGAACTGGAGTGATATGCTGGAGCTGATACATCTTACCGGCATGGAAAATACGCTGAAAGGACAGTATCAGAATTCGTCCAACATTTCGGCAAGAATCCAGTTACACAGTTTGTATTCGCAAAATGAACAAGGGTGGTTTCCATGGATTTTTCAACAGTGTGACCTTCAGCCCGGCATGAGAGTTTTGGAGCTTGGCTGTGGAGACGCCAGCTTGTGGGTTGAAAATAAGGAAAGGCTGCCGGAAGATATTCAGGTAACCTTGTCTGATAAATCCGAGGGCATGATACGTGAAATTCGGCGGGAGAGAGGACTTGACGGACTTGATTCCCGCCAATTTGATTTTCAGGCGTTTGACTGCGGGAAAATTCCCTTTGAGGGGGAATCTTTTGATTTGGTCGTTGCCAATCATATGCTTTTCTACTGTGAGGACATTCCGGGTGTTTTAAGGGAAATCTGCCGGGTGCTGAAAAAAGACGGCAGACTGTTGTGCAGCACTTACGGTAAAGACCACATGAAGGAAGTCAGCGAACTGGTACAGCAGTTTGACAGCCGGATTGTATTGTCCGGGGAGCATTTGTATGAGAGATTTGGAAAAGAAAACGGAAAAACACTGCTGGATGAAAATTTTCGGGATGTCCGGTGGGTTTCTTACGAGGATGCTTTGGAGGTGGACGCACAGGAGCCTCTCATTGAATACATTTTATCCTGCCATGGAAATCAAAATCAGTACATATTAGACCGGTACGGAAAATTCCGTACCTTTGTAAATCAGAAAATGAAGGGAAAACCCTTTCATATTACGAAGGATGCCGGTATCTTTTTATGCGTTGCAAAAAAATAAAAAAAGTGCTTGAAGGTGACGTAACGTCACCTTTTATACTCTTTATAAGAAATCAATGTACTGTTTGGAAAGGAGAGGGATGGAAGATGAAAGGAATTATTTTGGCAGGAGGTTCCGGCACACGCTTATACCCTTTGACGAAGGTTACGAGTAAGCAGCTTTTACCCATTTATGACAAGCCGATGATTTATTATCCGATGTCGGTTTTGATGAACGCAGGAATTCGGGACATATTAATTATTTCAACACCGATGGATACCCCTCGTTTTGAGGAGCTT
>CAZFHT010000067.1:0-11439 GCA_964518785.1 uncultured Eubacterium sp. | reverse complement strand
TGTTCAGCGAGTTGCAAATGTATAGAGAGCAACTGACGTGCTTGCACGTTCAAAGCTCTCTATACATTTGCAACTCGCTGAACAATAATTCGCCCCGGCAAATATAAATATAATCAGGAGGGAATGTGAGATGGAAAAATTTGAAATATTGGGAAAAAATTTGAAACAAAAGGGCAAAATTGTTGACTTTTATTCCTATGATGTAAAAGTGCCAAATGGCAAAGAAGTTGAATGGGATGTGGTGGAGCACAAGGGTGCTGCCGCTATTGTCCCGGTGGATGATGAGGGCAGGATTATCATGGTGCGTCAGTACAGAGGGGCAATTGATGATTTTCTGCTGGAAATCCCGGCTGGCGGCAGAGACAGTGCCGAGGAGGATTTCAAAGAATGTGCGGCGAGAGAACTGGAGGAGGAGATTGGCTACCGTTCGGACGAGATTCATCATTTGGTGGATTATCTCTCTGCGGCGGCATACACCAGTGAAAAGATCGGCATTTATTATACCGAAAAACTGATTCCCTCCAAGCAAAATCTGGACGAGGATGAATTTATACAAATTGAACGATATACGGTGGATGAACTGGTGGAAATGATTGCAAATGGCGAGATTACGGATGGAAAATCGATTGCTGCCATTATGTCTTACAAAGTTCTTCGTGGTAAATAAGGTATTTTCCTGCTCCCATCTTCATAAAATGAAAAGACTGTAAAAAACAGTTATTTTTTCTAGGAGGAATGGGACATGGCATTATATCGGGAAAGGCAGAGCCGGTTGAAGAAGATGGGAAACTTGCAAAAAGTGATTCTATACTTCTTCATCGGCTTTTTTTTCGGGGCATTATTTTACTATTTTTTTCGAAAATCTTTTACGGAAATTTTTAAGGAATTAGAGAACAACACAGCGTTGTGGAAAGAACAGCAAAGTTCTTTTTTTACTGTATTTGTTCATTCTTTATGGAATCATGGGAAATACTTTGCCCTGTTCTGGATTTTTTCTCTGAATATAACGGCAAGGAACCTGTATCAAATTTTTTTTACGGTATATACGGGTGTGCGGAATGGATTTTTACTGCTGTTTTTTTTGATAGGGAAGGGGGTAAAAGGAATCCTGCTGTATGCTGCCAGTCTGTTTCCCCATGTCCTTTTACTGCTGCCGCTGTATCTTTTTTGTTTTTCGTGGCGAAAAGGAAAACACCGCAGAGAACATGCCGCATTTATTTATGCGGCAATTCTTGCAGTGTTTTTGCTCGCCTGTCTTCTGGAAGTAAAAGGAAATCTTCCTTTGATGGCGAAACTATTTTAACACGATAATCTGTCGGCAATCATATCAATCAGCCGTTCGGTTTCTTCCCATCCAAGACAAGGATCGGTGATGGATTTGCCAAATTCATGTCCGCCTACTTTTTGTGAGCCGGGCAGGAGATAACTCTCCACCATAACGCCTTTTACCAGCTCGGCAATGGCAGGATTTACCTGACGGCTGTGCAACACTCCGCTTATAATTCTCGGCTGTTCGTAGTATTTTTTGCCGGAGTTTGAATGGTTGGCATCTACGATACAAGCCGGATTGGACAGGTTCAGCATGGAATATTTTTCATGGAGTCTTTCCAAATCCTCATAGTGATAGTTCGGGATGGACTGTCCATGTTTGTTCACTGCACCGCGCAAAATCGTGTGCGCCAGTGGATTACCGTCCGTCTCTACTTCATATCCCCGGTACATAAAGGTGTGGGATGCCTGAGCCGCAATACATGAATTCAGCATAACGGAAAAATCACCACTGGTAGGATTTTTCATGCCGACAGGAACATCCATTCCACTGACGGTCATACGGTGCTGCTGGTCCTCTACGGAACGGGCGCCGACTGCGACATAGGAGAGAATGTCATCAATGTACGGCCAGTTTTCCGGGTAGAGCATTTCATCTGCCGCAAAAAGTCCGGTTTCAGCGATGGAACGAAGGTGCATTTTTCTCATGGCAATCAGACCTTCCATGAAGTCTTCTTTTTTTTCCGGGTTTGGCTGGTGAACGATACCTTTGTAGCCTTCTCCGGTCGTTCTCGGTTTATTTGTGTAAATGCGCGGGATAATTAAAATTTTATCCTTAACCTGCTCTTGAATTTTCGCCAGTCTCGCCGTATATTCACAGACGGAATCTTCGGAATCCGCAGAGCAAGGTCCGATAATTACAAGAAATTTGTCAGACTCTCCGGTGATGACCGATTTAATTTCCGCATCTCTTTGTGCTTTTTGTTTTTTGTACTCCGGTGTGAGTGGATATAACTCCTGTAGTACCTCCGGAGAAATAATCTCTTTTTTGTAATGTATGCCCATTTTTGTCACTCCTCTTTTCATGCGTTTGTGCCACATTTTAACCCATTTCACGCTTTGTGTCAAATGTTCACATAGGAATACGTGAATGTTCATAGTTTCTTAACAATTCAAGTGTATAGTGTTACTGTTTGAAAAATTGAAGGATTTTTCTTCAAAAAAGCAAGGAGAAAATCCTCTGCTCGTCAGAGGACTCGCATTTTTCTTCGAAAAACAAGGAGGATTTGGTTTTGATTGAAGTAGAAAATTTGGTGAAACGTTACGGTGACCGCAACGTAGTTGACCATCTGAGTTTCTCGGTAGAAGAGGGACAAATTGTAGGATTTTTAGGGCCGAACGGTGCGGGAAAATCCACAACGATGAACATTATTACCGGGTACATTTCCGCTACGGAGGGTTCGGTAAAGATAAATGGCTACGATATTGTAGAGGAGCCGGAAAAGGCGAAGGCGCTGATTGGCTATTTACCGGAGCAGCCGCCATTATATCCGGATATGTATGTGCGGGAATATTTGTCTTTCGTCTGTGACTTAAAAGGTGTGAAAAAAGCAGAGAAAGAAAAAAATCTCACGAAGGTCATGAGAATGACAAGAATTTCTGATGTGTCAGGCCGTCTCATAAAACATCTGTCAAAGGGTTACAAACAGCGTGTCGGACTGGCAGCGGCTTTGATTGGAACACCTAAGATTTTGATTTTGGATGAGCCTACTGTGGGTTTGGATCCAAAGCAGATTTTGGAAATGCGTGATTTGATTCGGGAACTCAGCAAAAATCATACGATTCTTCTCAGTTCACATATTATGCAGGAGGTCAGTGCAGTCTGCAATCAGATTTTGATTATCAATGAAGGGAAACTGGTACTTGCGGATAAACCGGAGGACATTGGAAAACATGTCGAGCAGACCAACGATGTTATTTTGCAGATTAAGGGTGAAAAAGAAAAAATTTCCTCGGTATTAGAGAAAGTGGAAAACGTGGAGGAATTCCATGTGACGGATACCGAAGAAACCGGAATCTGTCGTGCCGAAGTAACAAGCCTTGTAGAGAATGATGTGAGAGAAAGTTTGTTCTATGGATTGGCAGACGCTAAGTGTGCGATTCTTGAGATGGTGACAAAAGAGCCTACTCTGGAAGAGGCATTTATCAGCCTTACCGGAGAGGGAAGTCAGCAGCATGGCGGATTGGAAAAGAAAAAGAGAGGAAAGAAGGAGGAAGAATAAGATGTTAGCTGTATATAAGAAAGAATTGCGTTCTTACTTTACTTCTATGATAGGGTGGGTATTTATCGCATTTTTGCTTGTTTTGGCAGGCTTGTATTTTATGATTTATAATTTGATGAATGGATTGACGAATTTTTCTTATGTTTTTCAGGGAATTGAAATGCTGTTTGTCTTTTTGCTGATTCCGGTTCTGACCATGCGTATTGTGGCAGAGGAGAACAGGCAGAAAACGGACCAGTTATTGTATACGGCACCAGTGCCGGTGTGGAAAATTATTCTTGGAAAATATTTGTCCTTAGTTACGGTGTTCGCCATCGGCGTTGCGATTGTTGGAACGTATCCGTTGATTTTGAAGGTTCTTGTTAACAAAGTGGCAACTACCGGAGAGACGGTGGACCTTGCTGTGGCATACGGAAGTACGCTGGGATTCTTTTTGCTTGGTTCTGCCTATATTGCCATTGGAATGTTCATTTCTTCACTGACAGAAAGTCAGGTAATCGCTGCGGTGGCGTCCGGTCTTGTTATGCTGTTCACGTACCTTATGACTAATATTGCCAGCATACTGCCTACCAGTCATATATTCACCTTCTGGTTTTTAGCAGTGTTGATTTTGATTCTTGCTTTTATTCTTTATTTTTGGATTCACAATGGCTGGATGGCGACGATTGTCGGTGTTTTGGCAGAGGTGGCTCTCACGATAATCTACATTCTTTTCACCGACCATTTTGACAGCCTGATTAGTAATGTAGTAAGTTCTATATCCATCACTGACCGTTATACGAATTTTACTTTGGGAATTTTAGATGTCAGTGCGTTGATTTATTATCTCAGTGTTAGTTTTCTCTTTGTCTATGTTACAATTCAGAGAATTCAGAAAAAGAGATATAACTAATTGGATGGAGCAGAAAGGAGATTAGCATGAAGATAGGTAAAGGATTTAAAAAATCATTTTCAAATCGCAAATTTAAAATGGGTGGATTCCAAACATTAATTATGGTGATTGTGATTGCTGTTGTGATTGTTTTGAATTTCATTGTGGGAAAGATGAATCTTTCCGTAGATTTGAGCAGTGACGGTGTTTACACGCTGACGGACGACACAAAGGAAATGGCAAAAAATATCAGTGATGACATTACGATTTATTATATGTGTCAGGATGGCAATGAAAAACTTCAGGCGTCCAGCACATCGAAAACGATTGACTTAGAGAAAATTGTGAACCAGTATGGAGAATTTTCACACATTACCGTAGAGA
Source organism: uncultured Eubacterium sp. (assembly GCA_964518785.1). GTDB lineage: Bacteria > Bacillota > Clostridia > Lachnospirales > Lachnospiraceae > Eubacterium_F. The sequence goes on along the minus strand of CAZFHT010000067.1, from coordinate 6,633 downwards.
AAAAAGACCCGGTTCTGTATCCGAACTTTGCCTCTGCGTATACGGATGAGGACATCTCAAATAACGACGTTATTATTGTCAATAATACAACGGGAAACAGTAAATATATTTCCATTAATGACATGGTGGAAAGTGAAGTCGATTACACGACGTATTCCTATGTGCCTACGTCTCTTGATATGGAGGGGAAAATTACTTCGGCAATACAGAATTTGACCTCCGGTTCCACAAAGAAGGTTTATCTCACAAGTGGACATGGTGAGCAGGATTTGGGAACCTCTTTTACGGATATTTTGGAAAAATGCAACTTTGAATCTGACACACTGGCAACCTCGTCAGCAGACAAAATTCCAGAGGATTGTGACCTTTTGATGGTATACGGCTCCACCTATGATTTTACCGAGGATGAGACAAAGATTATCAGCGACTATCTTGCAGATGGCGGCGATGCCCTGTTCTTTTTGAATGCAGTGGCTGAAGACCAGCCAAATTACAAGAAACTGCTCAGTGATTATGGCGTAAATGCCGTCAGCGGATATGTTGTCGATACGGAACAGTGTTATTCTTCCTCTTATCCAATCTTACTGGATGCTACGGTAGAAAGTCATGATGTGACGGCAGACGCAGATTCTTTGAAAGTGTATATTGCAGACGCAGTAGGATTGACAACCCAGACGGATGTAAGAAGTACGTTGACGACAGAATCCGTTCTCTCTACTTCGGAAAGTGCATTTTCACGCAGTGATTATAATGATACGGATTACTCAAACACGAATGATACGGATGTAAAAGGGCCATTTAGTACGGCGGTAGCTGTTACGGACGAGGCGTCCGGAACGGATGACGAGGCAACACACATACTCGTTTACAGCTCCTATTCCTTTGCGGAAGATGATTTTATTTCTACCAATCAGTTTGGAAACCGTTCTATGGTTACGAATTCCATGAGCTGGCTCACCGGAAGCAGTGACGTATCCAATCTGGCTATTGCCTCCCGCAGCCTCAGTGAAGAAACGGTATCACTTGACGCCTCCAGTAAAATCTTCTGGACAGTGTTCTTAGTTGTCGTATTACCACTCGCTCTTCTTGTGGCAGGTTTTGTAATCTGGTTTAGAAGGAGGAGACGATAATGTCAAAGCAGAAGAAAAATCTGGTTACCCTTTTGGTCTTGTGCGTTATACTGGCTGTGTCAGTTGTGGCTTATTTCCTCGTTCCAAAAGGGGATACGGACAGTACGTCCTCGACAGAAGATACAACTTCTGTCGAGGACGAGACGGAGGACACCATTACGGTGGACACAATTGACACCGATACGATTGTTTCCGTTAAGATTTCGAAAAAAGGAAAAACAACGCTGTCCTTGGAAAAGGATGATGATACTTGGAAACTCACAGATGACAAAGAAGTTCCACTGGATGAGGATACGGTGACAGATTTGTTTGAATGTCTGAATCCGGTCAGTGCCTCAAAGGAAATTGACAAAGAAGAGATTTCTTTGTCGGACTGCGGATTGGAGGAGCCTGCCATGACGATACAGGTGGAAACGTCCGACGGCAGTTCTTACCAATATGATTTAGGAATTGAGGTTCCGATTCTTGGCGGTTACTACGGCACATCTTCTTCGGGAGATAAGATATATTGTATGGCAGACAGTCTCTACAGCACCTTTGACATTAAGGCAAAATCACTGATGTCGGTGGAGGAGCTGCCGGAAATTGATGAAAGTGATATGAAATATATTTCCGTAGACAATAAGAAAGGGGACGATTTTGAGGCAAAGAAGGTTTCGAAAAAAGAACGGGTTAATTCTTCCTCCAAATGGAATATTACGAAGCCTTATGACCAGCCATTGGCAGCCAGCACCACAGACTGGAGTACCACGCTTGGTTACTTTACCGACCTTTCGTTCAGCGAACTGGAGGAATACAACGCCAAAGATTTGTCTAAGTACGGACTGAAAAACCCATCCTCTGTCATTACGATAAAATATAAAAAGAAAACACTGGTGCTGTATGTGGGCAAAACCAATTCAGACGGTGACTACTACGTGTGCAGGAAAGGTTCTTCTAATGTATATACGATGTTGGCGGACACTGTGGAGAGCATGACAGAACTGGACGTATTCAATGCGATGGACACCTATGTTTATGATGTCGCAGTTTCTGAAATTAGTGGCTTTGATGTAAGTTTCGGAAAAACGAAACTGAAAGTGACCTGCGATACGGAGGAGACTTCCGAGGCTGCCTCGGACAGTGCGGTGAGCAGTGACACGAGTGATACGTCCCTCGACAACACGACCTTTACCCTCAACGGAAAAAGCGTTTCGGATGATGATAAATCCACACTGTACGAACCGTACTCAGCGATTTCAGAGCTGACGTATTCCGGCAAGGTGGATTCTTCGGTGAAAGCCAAAAGCGGAGATTCGGTTTTGACAATCGTTTACCACGAGTCGGGACAGGATGTAACGGTGAAATTCCTGCCGTATGATGGCACCAATTTCTATATCGTGGATAAAGACGGTATGAATTACTTCCTCGTGGATAAACCTATGGTTGACCAGATTATTAAGAAATTTAAGAACGTTAACAATTGACTTTGAGGATTATTAACTTTCCTCCCATTTTTTAAATAGCAATTACTGGACTTTTATGCCAGAGTGTGTCATTGAAAGGACACGCTCTGGCATATTTTGTTACTGTTCAGAGACCGCCCCGCCTCATTCGCACTGCCCACAATGGGAAAGTCTTCATTGTGGGCAGTGAAGAACGCTTTAGCGTTCTTCGAAGGTGCGGCTGATAAGCACACACCTTTTTTCTCGCTCCTTACGGAGCTAACTTTACTCATGCTGGGGGCGTTCCTCTGTTCGAGGAGTTACAAGATGTATATAGAGCTTTGAACGTGCTAGCACGTCAGTCGCTCTATATACACTTGTAACCCTCTGAACAGTAACAATTGTTCAAATTATTTTTGGTGAAAATTGTATGAGATTGTGATACAATGTTATTTGGAATTTAAAGGGGAATATTATCAAAATAAGAGCAAAACACACGCTGCGGGGGTATTGAAAAATGTTTTTTTGGATGAAAAGAAAAATGATTTTATTTCTATTTGTAATTTGTTTTTTAGTGGGGTGCAATACGAAATCAGATAAGTTTGAAGGATTAGTGGAAAGTCCTGAGGTGACGGATGACACCAACGGTTCTAATCAAAACGAACAATTGTGGAAGAGTATAGTTAATAAAGTATGGATAAAAGAAACGTGGAGTGGCAGTGAAACATATGAAGATATGTCATTTGTAATCACCGGAATAAAACAAGGAAAATTAGAGGGGCAATTTTCGGAAGAAGGTATTTTAGAACCGGACTCAAGTTTATATTCAAATAAAGAAAACAACAATATGGTGTTAGCAGGCGACTATAATGAATACAGAGCGGAACTCACTCTGAAAGACGGTAACAATATTAAGGGGAAATTGCAAATATCAATGGAAAAGGAGAATTTACTTCGTGTAGATTAAAAAATGATTTATATCATGAGAATTTTATATAAAGATACTGAAACCAAAATGTTATATGTGAAGTTTATTAAGAAAATTTAACAAGAAGGAAGGTTATATTATGCGCAAAGCTAAATTCTATTATAAAAATTCAGAAGCACCGAAACCTAATAAGCCAAATCATATAGGAGTAAATGTGGTAATGATTTACCAAAACAAGCTTTTATTAGAAAAGAGAAAAGATAGTAATCAATGGGGCTTGGTTGGGGGAGGACTAAAAATTGATGAAACACTTGAACAAGGGATTAGACGCGAAATAAAAGAAGAGACAGGGATTGACGTAAGTAAAAAAAATATTGAGTTTTATAAAGTGTATGATGATCCATCACGTATAGCATCCTATCCAGATGGAAATGTACTAAGAATTATATCATTTGTGTATAAAGTTACGATTAATACCTTGCTAGATGTAAAGTGTAGTGAGGAGTCTCTTGAATTGAGATTTTTCGAAAAGGATGAAATTATGAATTTAGATATAGTAGAAAGTCATCAAGAAATAGTTAGTGATTGTATAAGTGAAATTATGGAATAGCTAGTAAGTGTCTATTATTACAAAAGTAATTATATGGACTTGAGAAATTAGATTCTGAAAGAAAGTGTTTTTAGATAGGATTACATGAGGAGAGGTGTCCTAGTGAATGAATATTAAGAGATAAAGTAATAATTGTTACTGGCTCATCTAGGGGGAAATGGTTCTCCAAAGCCGAAATTTGAGACGGATGAGGATAGAAGTTACTTTATAACAAGACTGTTTGTGCATGAAAAATTTGTTGATAATTCCAATGAGGAGTCAAAAAGGAGCCAAAAAGGAGCCAAAAAGGAGCTAAAAAGGAGCTAAAAAAAGGAGCTGAAAGAAAGCAGGCAATACTAGCAATTTTAGCAGAAACCCCGACAATTACTCAAACACAGCTTATGGCTGAAATGAATTTGACGAGAAAACAGATACAAAAGGATATGAAGGAGTTGCAGACTGAGGGTGTACTTGTAAGAGAAGGCACTAACAGAAGCGGACGATGGGTAGTAAAAGAATATGAGAAATGATGATTACAACAATTCGAAGATTTTGGAATTAGCTATACAGAGGAGACGTGGCAGAAGCTGTCAGAATAAGAGAATGGAAAATCTAATTTGTGCCGATACATAGCTAAAATTATCATATCTACTTCTATAGCTAAGCGAGAAAAATTAACTGTTTTATTGGCACATATGATACCGTTTTATTGAAATAAAGGGTTCTGAAATTTTACAAAATGAAAGGCGCTGAATGATTAAATGAAAGCTGATAAATTAAAAGAAATTTATTTACATGGGGGCAAGGTGCTAGGTGTAATTTTAATTATATGTATGGAATTTATTTTGGCTGCTTGTTCTGCTAATGTAAATAGAGAAACAAATTCAACAAATTCTTTACAAATTGAAAAATTGGAAGTGGAAGTTAATACAAGTAGTAATTGCGAAATTGTAATCCCAAATCCCGAAAACTGTGTTGAAAGCATACCTAAGATTCAGTTGTACAAGAAAGAAACAGATATAGAAGAAAACTTCGAAAAAAGAAGTGAGTATGATGATTCAGAGAAGATGCCGGCGGGTGATTTGACTTTTTTAGGAATAGACGAGCCGGTTTATATTACAAACTTTGCAATTGGGAATATGGGAAAAGAAAATGCAGAGGAAATTGATGTTGTTTATAAAATTTCCCAAGACGGACAAAAATTAGAAAAGACAGTGAAAGGTAACTGTTTGGTACTTACATTTAATACAAAAGAAACCGATTATGATGTAAGAGACCATGCTTATTTAGCGGTATTAGATTATCAAAACAGAAAAAATTATTTGGTACGAACAGGATTGCTGTCTTCAACATTAAGTAAATTAAATTTGTGTGATTTTACGGGTGATGGTATGGATGAAATTATAGTATCTGGAATTGCAAATAATTGGATGGAATGGCAAATGTTTAAGTTGATGGATAATAATATAACAGAAATACGCAGTGACTTTTATGATGATGATGAATTTTCATCCTCAAATTATATGGCACATGCATTTAAAAGCAGTATTATATCACCAAATGAAATAAAGATTACTTGTAAAGATACTAACTTTGAATATGAGAAAGAAATTTCATTAGAAAAATATATAGATGAACGCGGCTTAGAAGATGAGGATATCTTTATATGTGGGGAGACAGGTGAAATTTATGGTTATGACTATTTTGATGATATAGATAGTAAAAACGGAATTTGTATAAATCTGGAGGTATTGTTATATAAGGAAATAGTATGTGGAAAAATAAAAGTTTATATGAAATATAGTTCAAAAGAACAAAAAATGTATATCAGTAATTTGGAGTACAAAGAGGTGGATTAGAAATAGATATGAAAATACAAAAAAAGTAAATTATAAAATGAAAATAGAAATTTTTATATGTGAAGAAACCGTTAAGAGGCAGGAAAGACGGGAAGATGAGCGGTGGAATAGAGATAAGATTCGATAAAGACTTATGTGAGTAATCATATATAAATAAGAATACGAGTTTTGAGAATTAAAAAGTTCTAATTGCAAGCGGAAAAAACGAGTGATATAATCATTGGTAAAAAAGGACTAATTGACGTGATAAATCGGAGGAATATGTCAGAAAATCAGGTAAAAATATCTATGCTACTTGGTAGTCGTGACAAAATACAGCGTGGAAGTGTTGTATGTTTGATTTGTGATAAGAAATAACAAACAAAGATTAGATAACGTGGTTTTTTATATCAACAACTTTTGAAGAAAGGTGTCTTATATCTATGAATAATTGTGCAATTCTGAGAAGTAGCGGAGAATTTACAATTTTTGAATTTGATGGTCAGGTGATTCGATTTGTTACATCTTCAAAATTGGAAAGATACACAAAAGTTTTAGAATGGGATCATGGCTACTTGGTAGTGATGGCAAAATATAAGAATATGGAAGAAGTGGAAGAATATATTGATTTGCTTCCGATTTTACAAAATTTATATTATGACATAGATGCTTTTTTGAATCCAATAAAGGAAGTGAGGGTTGAATATGCAGCTTAACATTAAAG
>CAZFHT010000066.1:0-11687 GCA_964518785.1 uncultured Eubacterium sp. | reverse complement strand
GAGATTACGCAGTATTTGAGGAAATTAAGACAGTGTTAAAAAATAAGGGGGTTGATGTCAATTTCTGTTGAAGGAGTTATTATGATTGAAAGGTATGAATTTCGTACCATACGACCAGAGGAAACATATCAAGCAGTGGAAATCGAACAAATCTGTTTCCCTCCAAATGAGGCTTGCTCCGAGCAGTATATGAAAGAGCGTATTGCCAAAGCACCGGAGTTGTTTCTTGTGGCGGTGGATAGAGAGACAGGAAAGCTGGCTGGATTTTTAAACGGACTTGCTACAGATGAGTATGGTTTTCGGGATGAGTTTTTTACCGATGTGAATTTGTATCATCCGAATGGAAAAAATATTATGTTGTTAGGTCTTGATGTGCTGCCGGAGTACCGCGGACAAGGAATCGCAAAAGAACTGGTTTACCAGTATGCGAGAAAAGAACGGGAAAATGATAGGAAGATGTTAATTCTTACCTGCCTGCGGTCAAAAGTGAAGATGTATAAGAAGATGGGCTTTACAGACATGGGGCTTGCTGATTCTACATGGGGTGGCGAGGAATGGCATGAAATGACTTGTCGGATAGGATTTTAATGTAAAGGAGGCGACATCATTTGGGAGAGTTATTTGACATAAAAAAAGTTTAATAGCTACAAAGAAGATAATCGGCGTGAAGTTAAGAAAGCTAATGGTGGATTGCCTGATTCGTTGTGGGCTACTTATTCGTCCTTTGCAAACTGTTATGGTGGAGTTATTATTTTAGGTGTTGCCGAAAATAAAAATGGTTCGTGGAGAACTACAGGCTTGAGTTCTAAAGATAAAGGAAAATTGCTGAAACAATTTTGGGATATGGTCAATAATCGCAAGAAAGTAAATATCAATCTTTTGAAAGATAACGATGTGGAAACTTATGATGTGGATGGTGAACTTATTGTTGTAATATATGTTCCTATGGCGAAAAGGGAACAAAAACCAGTGTATGTTAATGATGATTTGTTTGGCGGCACGTATCGGCGTAATCATGAGGGAGATTACAAATGTACAAGACTGCAAGTCAAAACGATGTTAAGAGACCAAGCAGAAAATACCTTGGATACAGAGGTACTGGATGATGTTCCTCTGAATGATTTGAACTATGAGACGATACAGGGATATAGAAATCGTCACAGAACATTGAAACCGGGACATCCATTCGAAAGATTGAACGATGACGAATATCTGAGAAGTATTGGTGCAGCAGCCATTTCAAGAGAGGACAAAAAATTGCACCCTACCGCTGCGGGGATGTTGATGTTTGGAGATGAATACAACATTGTAAGACATTTCCCGGAATATTTTCTTGATTATCGTGAAATGCTTGACCCAACAATTAGGTGGACAGACCGTTTACAATCCAGCTCTGGAGAATGGTCAGGGAATCTTTGTGATTTCTATTTCCGGGTGTATAACAAAATAATTATGGATATTAAAACCCCATTTGTAATGGAAGGCGGTGATAGAATTGAGGATACGCCTGTCCATAAAGCACTTAGAGAGGCATTGGCAAATTGTTTAATCAATGCTGACTATTATGGAACGCGTGGAGTTGTAATAAAAAATGAACCTAAAAAACTTGTTTTGGAAAATCCGGGATATATACGGACAGGTAAGATTCAAATGCGTAAAGGTGGAGAATCTGATCCAAGAAACAAGTCACTTATGAAGATGTTCAATCTGATTAATATTGGTGAACGTTCCGGTAGTGGCGTTCCTAATATTTTTAACACATGGGATGATGAAGGTTGGAAAGAGCCTGTTATTGAAGAACGTTTTGCTCCTGACCGTACAATTTTAACGCTTGAATTTGTGGAAAAGCAAGCGATAAAAACAAGCGATAAAAAGCAAGCGATAAAAACAAGCGATAAAAAACAAGCGATAAAAACAAGCGATAATATTCAAAAAGTTAGAAAATTTCTTGAAAAGAATGGAGAATCGAAAACAAACGATATTGCTGATTTTATTGATTTGAGCCCTGCGAGAACAAGAGCAATACTAAGAGAAATGGAAGATGTTGAAACGTTGGGTGAAAATAAGAATAGAAAATACAGACTTAAAAATTAACACTTAATCGAAAAAACACTCGTTCGGTGATGACTCTTGCACTCTTGGAATTTTCGTAGTACAATGTCAAGGACAGAATATTCAGAAGGAGTTATTATGGCTACAAAAAAAACGACGAGAACAAAAAAGGCAACTGGTAATCGTTCAAAAAATTCATCGGCAAAAAATAGAAAATCTCCCACAAAAGCGGCAAATCCACTGACAAGGGAGATTACTTTTCTTATTATTATCGTTTTTGGAATTCTCTCCATGATGAGCGTTTTTCACGTATGTGGCGTGTTTGGAGAATATTTAGGTACACTGTTGTTTGGACTGTTTGGGGCAATGGCGTATCTTTTTCCTGTTTATCTTGTTGTGGCGACAGGATTTTTTATATCCAATCCCAATAATAAAACAGTTCGAAGAAAGGTATTATTCAGCATTGGTGTCTTTTGGTGCGTGTGCGGGTTGTTTCAGTGGGTGGTGAATGACCCGGTCACGAGTGTATTTGACACTTACCAAGTAGGTATGGAAAGTCAGGGAGGCGGTGGCTTTGTCGGCGGCATTTTATCCTACACTCTGAGCAGCATCCTTGGGCGAGGCGGGGCCCTTATCGTCCTGCTTGCCTTGTTTATCGCCTTTTTAATGCTGATTACCGGAAAGCTGTTTTTTGCGTCTTTGTATCAGCTTTATAAAGACCACGAGGATACGGGAGAGTACGTGGAATATGAGTATGAAGATGAGGACGAAGAAATCGGGGAAGAACCGATTGTTACAAGGAAAATGAACTCCTATACTTTCGAGAAAAATACTTCAAAAAAGAACACTTCAAAAGAAAAAGCGGCGGAAGATAAAGCGGCGAAGGCGAAAACTTCAAAGGCAAAGGAAAATACACTGAAAGAAAAAGCAGCGAAGAAAAAAGAGAAAATTATTGATGAGGCGGCGGAGCAGCAGGATGAACCGCAGTCTCTTCAGGATATACATATCATAGGCGGTGAAGAGGAAAAAGCGGCAGAAGAAATGCCGATTTATAAAGAGGAATTAGAACAGAAATTTGGAGTTAAGGAAAAGGTGGAGAAGGTCAAAATTACAAAAGAGGATGAAAAGGAGATGGCGAAAGTTCAGTCGGAGCTGGACAAGGCGTCTGTTACTGAAATTCCTTATGATTTTCCGCCTTTGGACCTTTTGACAAAACCATCCTCCGGCAAAAAAGGAATGAATCATGACCAATTGCGGGCTACCGCATTGAAATTACAGGACACGTTGGAGAGTTTTGGCGTTCGGGTAAAATTAGGAGATATTAGTTTAGGTCCTAGTGTCACCCGCTATGAACTCATACCGGAGCAGGGAGTTAAGGTAAGTAAAATCACCAGTCTGGCAGACGATATCAAACTAAGTCTGGCGGCATCGGATATTCGAATTGAGGCACCGATTCCGGGAAAGGCGGCAGTCGGTATTGAAGTTCCGAATCCGAATCGTGCCACTGTCACACTGCGGGAGCTGTTGGAAAGTTCCGAATTTATCAAGGCAAAATCAAAAGTGACATTTGCCGTTGGAAAAGATATCAGCGGAAAAACGATTGTGACAGACATTGCCAAAATGCCACATCTTCTGATTGCGGGAGCAACCGGCTCCGGTAAATCGGTATTGATAAATACATTGATTATGAGCATTATTTATAAGGCAAATCCGAATGAAGTAAAATTGATTATGGTAGACCCGAAAATGGTGGAGTTGACCGCTTATGAGGAGATTCCACACCTGATGATTCCGGTGGTGAAGGACCCGAAAAAGGCGTCGGCGGCACTTGGCTGGGCGGTAGCAGAAATGACCGGGCGTTATCAGAAATTTGCCGAGGCGGGAGTGCGTGACATAAATTCTTACAATGCTCGAATTAGTAAGATTACGAATAAAGATGACCCGGAATACCAAAAAATGCCGCAGATTGTCATTATTGTAGACGAGTTTGCTGATTTGATGATGGTGGCTCCCGGTGAGGTGGAGGATGCGGTCTGCCGTCTGGCACAGCTTGCTCGTGCGGCGGGAATCCATCTTGTACTGGCAACGCAAAGACCATCTGTTAATGTAATTACCGGATTGATTAAGGCAAATATTCCATCCCGAATCGCTTTGTCGGTATCCTCCCAAGTGGATTCACGTACGGTTATCGACTCTGCCGGGGCAGAAAAACTTCTCGGAAATGGAGATATGCTGTTTGCTCCGCAGAATCTGCCAAAGCCGATTCGTGTTCAAGGTGCATTTGTGTCGGATGAGGAGAGAGACGGTGTTGTGAATTTCTTAAAAAATAGCAGCGGTGGTCCGTCCTATGATGATGATATTACAAAACAGATTGACACGATTCCGATAGGCGGCGGAAAGAATGGTAATGGTGCTGCTGTCAGCAATGCTCCTGAGCAGGACGAGTTATTTGCAGAGGCGGGAATGTTCATCATTGAGAAGGACAAGGCGTCCATCGGTCTTTTGCAGAGAATGTTCCGCATTGGCTTTAACCGGGCTGCCCGCATTATGGACCAACTGGCAGACGCAGGTGTTGTCGGTCCGGAGGAGGGGACAAAAGCACGACAGATTATGATGTCAAAAGAACAGTTTGAAAATTATTTAGAAGAGAATGGATGATGGAAATGGATGGATGGCTCATTGTCAATGGTTTCCTGCACAGCAAAAAATTTGATGAGCTGAATGAGTTGTTTTGTTCAGCGGCAGAAAAAGAAGAAATCCATTTGGAAGTTTTAGAAAATAAGGAAATTCTGGCGGAGTTAAAATTTTGTGGAACTGATTTTTACAAATCGGGTAAAGCACCGGATTTTGTTCTGTTCTGGGACAAGGATATTCTGCTGGCAAAATATTTGGAAATAGGAGGACTTCCTGTATATAATTCTTCAAAAGCCATTGCCCTATGTGATGATAAAAGAAAAACCCATCTTGCACTGAAAAAAGCAGGGGTTCCCATGCCGGATACGATATTGGCACCGATGACTTATGGAAGTATCGGTTTTTCAGATATGGATTTCCTTGACAGGGTGGAGAAAGCTCTCGGCTATCCAATGATTGTAAAAGAGGCATACGGCTCGTTTGGAGCACAGGTGTATCTGGCGGTTGACCGAAAAGAGCTGGAACGTATTGTAAATGAATGCAGCACGACGGAGATTTTATTCCAGAAATATATTTCTTACAGCAAAGGCAGAGATATTCGCCTTCAAGTAGTAGGAAATGAGGTCATTGGTGCGATGTATCGATATTCTGACAAAGATTTTCGGGCAAATGTTTCTGCCGGGGGACAGATGAAAGAGTACCAGCCGTCAAAAGAGGAGTGTGAGCTTGCTCTCATGGCGGCAAGGGCAGTCGACGTGGATTTTGCAGGCGTGGATTTACTGTTTTCACCGGATGGTCCGATTGTCTGTGAAGTCAATTCCAACGCTCATTTTAAAAATCTTTTGGATTGCTCCGGGGTGAATACGGCGGACGCCATTATGAAATATATTAAAAAGGATTTAGGCTATGTATAATGCGTGGTTAGTGTATGACGAAGAGGGTGCCAAGAAAAATCAGGATTATATTCAGTGGCACATGACACTGGGAAAAGAATACGGTATTTCTTTTCAGTTAAAAATAATAAAAGAACAATGGAAGGTCAATTCAGAGGTTATGCCGGATTTTGCGATTGTGCGGACAATCCAGCCGGACTTTTCAGAGACTTTGGAAAAACTCGGTGTTCCGGTTTTTAATTCTGCCTTTGTTTCCAGAATATGCAATCATAAAGGGAAAACCATTGACTACGTTCAGAAGAACACTTCTGTTCCGATCATACGGACGATTTCTTTTTCAAGGGAGAAATTAAACCCGGAGCTGCTCGAAAAGTTTCCGAATCACGTAATCAAATCGGTGGACGGTCATGGAGGCAGACAGGTTTTTCGGACGGATGAAACTTGGGAACAAATTCGTGAGGGCATAGGCACATCGGATTTTATCATTCAGCCCTTTGTCCCCGGTGAGGGAAAGGATGTGAGAATATATGTCATTGGCAATGAAGTTGCAGGGGCTGTTCAGCGGAGGGCGAAAGATGGATTTAAGTCGAACTTTTCGCTGGGCGGACAAGTGGAAACGTATCATTTAAAAGAAAAAGAAATGGATTATGTGAGACAGATTTGCCGGATTTTTGACTTTGGCATGGTGGGAATTGATTTTATCATTGATGAAAAGGAATCCTTTCTATTTAATGAAATTGAAGATGTGGTGGGGGCGAGAATGTTATACCAGTGCCAGCCGGAAGTAAAATTGCTGGAGCGTTACTTTACATTTATTACAGAGAAAATGTTGCAATGTCGCTAGATACTGTGTATAATATTCGATGTATTCAGTAGATATTGTATGGAGGTTAATACTTATGAAATCTGACATTGAAATCGCATTGGACGCCAAAATGGAACCGATTCAGAACGTTGCTGCAAAGATAGGAATTGACGCAGATGAACTGGACCTTTATGGCAAATATAAAGCAAAATTAACCGATGAACTCTGGGACCGGATTAAGGACAGACCGGACGGAAAACTGGTGCTGGTGACAGCAATCAATCCAACTCCGGCAGGTGAGGGAAAGACGACAACTACCGTTGGTCTTGGACAGGCAATGGATAAACTTGGCAAAAAGGCTGTCATTACCCTTCGTGAACCATCCCTTGGCCCTTGCTTTGGATTAAAAGGCGGTGCAGCCGGAGGCGGCTATGCACAGGTTGTTCCGATGGATGAATTAAATTTGCATTTTACCGGAGATTTTCATGCGATTACTTCAGCGAATAATCTGTTAGCTGCTATGCTGGATAATCATATCCAGCAGGGCAATCAGTTGAATATTGATACAAAACAGATTGTGTGGAAACGCTGTATCGACATGAATGACCGGGTTTTGAGAAATATTACGGTTGGATTGGGACGTAAGGTGGACGGCGTCACACGAGAGGATCATTTTATCATTACGGTAGCGTCTGAGATTATGGCGATACTTTGTCTTGCCGAGAATATGCAGGATTTGAAAGAACGTCTTGGAAAAATCATTGTTGCCTATACTTATGAAGGAAAACCTGTTACGGCGAAGGAATTAAATGCCGTTGGTGCCATGGCAGCTCTTTTAAAGGACGCCATTCGTCCGAATCTTGTTCAGACATTAGAGCATACACCGGCACTTGTCCATGGCGGTCCTTTTGCGAATATCGCTCATGGCTGTAACAGCCTTCGTGCTACAAAAACAGCTTTAAAACTGGCAGATTATACGATTACCGAGGCGGGATTTGGTGCTGACTTGGGTGCTGAGAAATTCTTTGACATCAAGTGCCGTATGGGTGGACTAAAACCGGATGCCGTTGTCCTTGTGGCTACCGTTCGTGCCTTGAAATACAATGGCGGCGTGGCTAAAGAAGACCTTTCGAAAGAAAATCTGGACGCCCTTTCCAAAGGAATTGTCAATCTTGAAAAGCATATTGAAAATGTGGCAAAATTTGGCGTGCCTTGTGTCGTTACGTTAAACCAGTTTGTTACGGATACACAGGCGGAGCTTTCCTACGTAAAAGAATTCTGCGAGTCAAAAGGGTGTGAATTTGCCTTGTCAGAGGTTTGGGAGAAAGGCGGCGACGGTGGAATCGAGTTAGCTGAAAAAGTTGTCAGCACAATAGAAAACAAAGAAAGCAATTATCATTGTCTCTATGAAGAATCCCTTTCTTTGAAAGAGAAAATGGAGACGATTGCGAAAGAGATTTATGGTGCCGGAGAAGTGGTGTTTGAGCCGTCAGTGGAAAAAGAAATTGCCCGCATTGAAAAACTTGGCTTTGCCAATCTGCCGGTATGTATGGCAAAAAACCAGTATTCATTGTCGGATGATAAATCTTTACTGGGACGTCCGGAGGGATTTCCGATTCATATCCGGGACGTTTATGTTTCAGCAGGAGCCGGTTTTGTCGTAGCCATTACCGGAACCGTTATGACCATGCCGGGATTACCAAAGGTTCCGGCGGCAGAAAAGGTAGATGTGGACGATACCGGGCGGATTACAGGATTATTCTAAAAACAAGTGACCAAAAGGAGAATAACCATGAATCGTTATGTACTAATCCTGCTGCTGGGATTATCCTGTTTTTTGACAGCATGTGGGTATACCGATTATTTACAGAAATTTATTGATGAGAATGGAACAGGAAGTTCCATCAGCGGTTCTGTCATTGGTGAAACAGTGTCGGGAAATGCGGTGGATTCCGGTGAGGGAGCCGGCAGCTCAGCGGCAGTCAGCAGTGCGGGAATTTACGCCGCTGAGAATGTGACAAAAGAAATGCAGACCGCTGCTTACTGGATTGGAAAAGCCTATGCTAAGGACAAAGTTCTTTTGTCCGCAGAGGAGATTCAAAATTTGAATCAAATCAATAAATCGGAGAATGACACTGATGAGAGTGACGCATTAGAGAACAATGATTTTCTTGTCGTCACCGGCAGGAAACTTTCTCTCACAGATTCAGGTAAAACGACTTACGGAATGGGTAGTAAATTAGAGCTTGCCGCTGAGGACGAGGCATCGGATTTCGCAGAAAAAAATAAAATTCATGATAACTACATTGTGAAAATTCCGGTGAACGGTTCGAAGGGAAAAACTTCTTATGAACTGACTGCCCTTCCTTTGGGGGAAGATGTGCATTTGGGTTATCTTGAATACACCCGCAGCAATATTTTAACGCTGTCCATGACTTGGCTTGGCTGCCGGGTGGATGGAAAAGAGCAGACGATGAATCAGGTGCTGCATGACATTTTTGCCTGCTTTGGTTTTGAGGTATCGGAGGATGGTTCGAAGTTACCGCTGCTTTCTGACGTACCGCGGGTGGATGTGTCACTGCTTGATGTGAAAGAGAAAAAACAAAAGCTGGAGAGTATTTACCCCGGAGCTGTCTTAATGAAAAATGATGAGCCGTTGATTTACCTTGGCTGCATGGACGGACAGTATTATGTTCTGGGTGAATCGGATGGAATTATCGGTGTTCAGTCATTGGCAAAGACCGATGAAAATGAAAAAAGCTGGTTAGAACAGTTAAGCTGGATTTTAGGATAGTCCCGCTTGAAAATAAAATTAGGAGGATAATAAAATGGGAAAGACTGTTGTTACGGAAAATATTAAGTATATCGGAGTGGACGACAAGGATATTGACTTGTTTGAAAGTCAGTACATCGTTCCGAATGGAGTATCTTATAATTCATATCTGATTCTGGATGATAAGATTGCCATTATGGATACGGTAGACGCAAGAAAGTCAGAGGAGTGGCTGGCAAATCTGAAAGAGGCTCTTGATGGGAAGAAACCGGATTATCTTGTCATTTCTCATCTGGAACCGGACCATGCCGGAACAGTGGCAGAAGTAATTAAGGAGTATCCTGAGATTACGCTGATTGGCAATGCGAAAACTTTCTCCATGGCACCTAACTTTTTTGATATCAGCAGCCAGAAACAGATTACGGTAAAAGAGGGAGAAATGGTTGAACTTGGAAATCACACCTTGCAGTTCTTTATGGCTCCGATGGTTCACTGGCCGGAGGTTATGGTGGCTTATGAGCAGAGCGACAAAATTTTGTTCTCCGCAGACGGCTTTGGTAAATTCGGTGCGTTGGATACTGAAGAGGACTGGGCTTGTGAGGCTCGCCGCTACTATTTCAACATTGTAGGAAAATATGGTGCCCCGGTGCAGGCATTACTGAAAAAAGCAGCTACGCTTGACATTCAGACAATTTGTCCTCTCCATGGTCCGATTTTGAAAGAAAATTTAGGTTATTATATTGACTTATATAATACATGGAGCAGCTACAAACCGGAGAGCAAAGGGGTATTTATTGCCTATGCGTCCATTCATGGCAACACAGGTGAGGCTGCCCGCCTGCTGGCAGATTATCTGAAAGAGGCAGGAGAGGAAAAGGTAGCGGTTACTGACCTTTCCCGCGAGGATATGGCAGAGGTAATAGAGGATGCGTTCCGTTATGACCGGATGGTGCTTGCTGCTGCAAGTTATGATGCCGGACTTTTTACTCCGATGGAAGATTTCCTTGGCAAGTTAAAGGCAAAAGCATATCAGAACCGCAAAGTTGCCCTTGTTGAAAATGGTTCATGGGCTCCTTGTGCGGCAAAGAAAATGCAGGAAAGTCTGGATAGTATGAAGGACATTCAGGTGTTGGATAAGAAAGTAACGATTATGTCAACGGTAAAAGAGGAGACAAAGAAAGAATTAAAAGAGCTGGCTGAAGAGTTGGTAAAATAAAGAAATCAAAGTGCGCAAAGGAGGGACGAACCATGTCATGGTGTCCAAAATGCAGAAATGAATACGTAGAAGGCGTAACAACTTGTCCTGATTGTGATGTAGAACTGGTGAATGAACTTCCAGAGGAATATTATCCTCTGGAAGAACCAATGGAAGACGACATGGAAACTGCCATGGAAATATCCATGGAAGTGGAGGATGAAGAACTGGGAGAAAGACTGGAGGACGAAGAGGCTGTCCAAATGTTTTCGGAACTCCGTTCGGAGGCAAGTTCTGTATATGTAAAGAAAAAAGATAAATACGCTGACTTGAAATTCAGCGGTATCTCTTTTCTCGCTTTCGGCATTGTGGGATTCGCTGTCGTAATTCTGAACGCAATGGGAATAATTCAGTTTTTCAATGCTTTTTCCATGTTAATTATGGGAATTGTATTTGCCATCTTCTTTGCCGTAGGCATTTCTTCTCTTATTCGTGCCAGCAAATTAAAAGGTGTTGTAAAAGAGGAGGAACGGGCAACCGAGGAGATTACGGCGTGGATAAAGGAAAATATTACGGATGAACGAATCGCCGGGATGATTGATTCAGAGCAGTCAGAGGAAGATAATTATTTTACTGTTCATAGTGCACTTTGCGAATTGACGGCAGAAAATTTTCCTTTCTTCAGTAAAGGCTATATCGACCAGTTAATGGATGACCGATACAGTGAATATTGTGAAAAAAGTGAGTCGGCTGATGAGACCGGGGAAGAAACAAAAGAATGAGAAAATTAGCGTTAAGTGATGAAATTTTGATGAGCGTGGAAAAGCCAGCCCGCTACATTGGAAATGAAATTAATATGGTTAAAAAGAATCCGGAAGACGTAGCAGTACGGTTTTGCATGTGTTTTCCGGATGTTTACGAAATTGGGATGTCACATCTTGGTATTCAGATTCTGTATGATATGTTCAATCAGTGGGAGGATACTTACTGCGAGCGTGTCTATTCGCCATGGCCGGATTTGGATAAAATTATGAGGGACAAGGACATCCCTCTTTTTGCGTTAGAAAGTCAGGAACCTATTCGGAATTTTGATTTTCTCGGTATTACGATACAGTATGAAATGTGTTATACCAATATTTTGCAGATTTTAGATTTATCCCACATCCCCCTCCACGCAAATGAGCGTACATGGGAGGACCCGATTGTGATTGGCGGAGGTCCCTGCACGTATAATCCGGAGCCGATTGCTGATTTTTTTGACATAATCTATATCGGTGAGGGAGAGACGTCATACCGGGAGTTATTGGATACTTACAAGGAATCCCGTAAAAAGAA
>CAZFHT010000065.1:0-11723 GCA_964518785.1 uncultured Eubacterium sp. | reverse complement strand
ATCACCGCCCATCATCAGGTCGGTAATGACTTTGACATCATGTTCTTTCAAAATAAGAACGTTTCTTCCTTCCAAACCAGCTCTGTATGAAATATAGATAAATACACATGGTGTTTCCTGTTGTTCTGCCAAGCGGTCCAATGATGTATAAGACACTCTCGGCGTTGTAATGTCTACACGGTTATTTACTAAGACAGACAACGTAGTTGCCGCTGTCCCCATACTAATATTTGCGATCTCACCCAGAGCATCGCTTTCCTCTGGAGTCAACATCTCCGACTCAGGTACATCAAGCGGTTCGACGGACATTGCGGATTCTGAACCAGACGATTCTTCTTCCGTATCCATACTGCCTAACAGCGCATTTATTTCTTCTTGCGAAAGCATTCCGTCCATTCTGTTACTCCTCTCTGTAGATTGATTTAATTTTTACTGCATAGGAATCCTCATAGGCTCCCGGTATTGCAGAAAATTTCTTAATATTGCCCACATAAACGTCTAATTCGTCTTCTATGCGGGTATTCACCTTAATAATATCCCCCGGCTGCAAATGAATAAAATCATTCACCGAGACAGCACTTTTGCCCATAATGGCACGCACAGGAATTCTGGCTCTCTGAAGGGATTCTTCTAATACATCCCGATAATCGCCCTCATCCTTTTCCTGTGTATTGGAATACCAGTATTTTGTATTTAACTTGTCGATAACTGGCTCCAGTACTGCAAATGGAATACAAACATTCATTAAGCCTTCCACGTTACCGATTTTTATATTCATCGTAACAATTGATGTCATTTCGTTTGGAGTTACAAACTGAGCAAACTGAGAGTTCGTCTCAATCCTCTCCAGCATAGGTTCAAGCTGCTGGACACTCTGCCATGGCTCAACCAGAAGATTTGTACATACAACCATGATTCGCTCAATAATCGTCAACTCAATATCCGTAAAATCACGATTCTTCTCCAACGGCTGACCCTCGCCTCCCAGCATACGGTCAACAATGGCATAACCAAGCTCGGCAGCCATATCCATGATGATATTCCCCTCCAACGGGAGAAAATTCACTACTCCGAGTAAAACCGGATTGGACAATGAGTTTGAAAACTCCTGATAGGTTGCCGCCTCCGAATGCATTACCTCCACTTGAACGTTCTTTCGTAAATAAACCGGAAGATTCGTGGATAGTAACCGGGCATAATGCTCAAAGATAAATACCAATGTACGCAAATGCTCTTTTGAAAATTTGGAAGGTCTGGCAAAGTCATAATCTTTGACTTGTCTATCATCTACTGCGTCTGTATCTGTCGGGTCAAATTCGCCGCTGCTCAGCGCAGATAGCAGATTGTCTATCTCATTTTGCGACAGCACATCGCTCATAGCAATCTCACCTCACTACTAAATCTCACATACTATCTTGATAATTTCTTCTCTATCATATCACATTTACTGAATAACATAAAGCATTTTTTTACTTCTTATTCAGACTGGTAAAAATCCAGTTAAAGAAATCTCAACAATTGATTTTGTATTGTACTTTTCCTGCAAGCGTTTTACTGCCTCTTCTTTTACTGTTGTCTCGCTAATCGACGTTGACGAGTACTCACCGATTACATCTTTTACAATGTCAGAAACATACACATTCGTCTCGGATATCGATTTGTAAACAGCGTCACAATCTTCTGCTTTACTGTTAAAGGAAACTACGATACCATCCAGCAAAGCGTAGTGAGCCGAATCGTCTCCTTGATCCTGCTGCAGTTTAATCTTCACAGAGGAATCATAAGTGATTTCCACCGTCTTCAAGTCGTCGACAGTATAACTGTCTTCTTCGTCTTCTCCGCTGTCGATTTCCAAATCAATCACAGACGACACCTTATCAACCAGCTTACTTGTCTTATTCATAGCCGGCATAACAGAAAAGACTAATACTGCCGACAAGACAAGGTTAATCAGGCAAGCAGCCATAATAACGATAGTTAGTATATTCTTTTTCATGTAACAAACCTCCTAATTTATCAATTATCTGTATAGATTTTTATTTCCACTCTTCGGTTCTGAGCCCGTCCCTTTGCCGTTTTATTTGAGGCAATCGGGTCGTATTTCCCTCGTCCGGTAGGCTCCATGCTCTTAGGATTGAGTTCCTTCTCTTTGACAAAATACTCAAAAACCTCTGTCGCCCTCGCCGTAGACAACCACATATTATTTTTGTACTGACCTCCGGAAATCGGAACATTATCCGTATGTCCTTCAATCTTTATCATATGATCATCATAATTTTTCAACACATCCCCGATTTTGCTCAGCAAAGGAAGTGTGGATTTCTTTATCTCAGCTGTTCCCGAATCAAAAAGTATGGCACCATTAAGTGAAATCTGTACATATTGATAATCTTTGTCCATATTAATGGTGATGTCATCCCGCACATTTTTCTTTTCCGCCGATTCCACGACGCTCTTATAAATTTCTTCTGTGCGGTCCTTCAAATCATTATAATTCTTTTCCTCTACCGCTTCAATCTGCTCTTCCGTCAAATTAGTGGAAGAATACTGCTGCTGTTCATCCGTCTTTTTGTCCCCATCCTGCTGTGTCGACTGGTCCTCCTTGCTGTCAGAATCATCACCAGTCTCTTCAAATTCATTGAAATACTGGGAAACCGAAATCATCTGGTCTGTTCCGCTGGATACGAAAGCACCCTCCCCGACAGCATTTCCTCCACCATCGAAGATGTTAATACTCTCCGACATGGACGTAACCAACTGTTCATATTTGTCCGCATCAACTGTAGACATAGAAAAAAGCAACACGAAAAAGCACAGCAAAAGGTTCATCAAGTCAGCGAACGTATTCAACCAACCGGCAGCCGGTGCTTGATCTTCCTCTCTCTTCTTTCGAGCCATTAAGCGTCACCACCTTGCCCTTGGTTTCCATCGCCAAGCACCTCATCCCTCGCTCCAGGAGAAAGAAAGGACTTCAGCTTTTCCTCAATTACACGAGGATTCTCTCCTGCCTGAATGGATAAGATACCTTCCGAAATGACTTCTTTTGTCATAATCTCCTTCTTGTTGTTTGCACGAAGTTTTGTAGCAATCGGAATACTAATCCAGTTTGCCAGCAGCGAACCATACAATGTCGTAATCAACGCTACCGCCATGTTCGGTCCGATAGAACTCGGATCATCCAAAAGTTTCAACATGTTAATCAGACCAATCAGAGTACCAATCATTCCCCATGCAGGTCCCATGGCGGCAAGATTGTCCCAAAAACCGATAACTTTACTATGACGCTGCTCAATGCAGTCTATCTCCGTCTCCAGAATACTGGAAACAAGCTCTTGGTCTGTACCATCGACAATCAGCATAATTCCCTTTTTCAAAAATTCATCATCGATATCACCTGCCGCCTCCTCTAACTGGAGAAGTCCTTCTTTTCTTGCCACATTGGCAAGGTCGATAATGGTATGTATAACGTCTGCCTCATTACTTTCCGGTGACTTAATCGTAAGAAGAAAAGATTTAATCTTGTTTATAAGATCACCAAAGCTCTCCGACATCGTAATCATACACATAATAGAACCGATAATTACAATCAGGAAAGACGGCAAGTCCCAGAAGTTCCCTAATGCAGAAAATCCCTGGTCACCAGAGACGATACCATATACAACGGCGCCGGCACAACCCAGCAAACCGACTATCGTAGCTAAATCCACAATTCACACCACCTTAAATGTTACAAAATATTTCTTTCTTATATAATTTTACTAGATTTTTTACATCTTGTCTACTTTCTTTTACAATTATTTTTTTTCCTGTGGTTAATGTTATCACTGTGTCCGGCGTTTCGTCCACTGTTTCAATCAAATCACAGTTAATGGTCAGCAGGGAACCATTCATTCTCGTTACATCAATCATATTTCATACTCCTTCTCTCCTTTTCTTTAAAATCTTTTGTGTTTTCAGTTTCTTTTGTTTATAAAAAGCATTTCAGGGCGACCGTATTCTGTCACCCTGAAATGCCATTTATCTCATTTTATTTTATCGTTTCAAATTAACAAGCTCTTCCAACATTGTATCCGAAGTTGTAATAACTCGGGAGTTTGCCTGAAATCCTCGCTGTGTCGTAATCATATTCGTAAACTCTGTCGCCAAATCTACGTTCGACATTTCCAAAGCACCGATGGAGAATTTTCCAACTTCTGAAATATCAACACCAATACCGTCAAACTCTCCGGAGTTCAGTGTTGCCGCAAACATACTGTTTCCTACTGCCTCCAAACCGGATGGATTTGCGAAAGTTGCCACTGCAATCTGTCCCAGAAGTTTTGAATCACCGTTGCTGTAAACACCGTAGATTTTTCCGTCTGTCTGAATTGAAAAGCCATTTAGAGAGCCGGCAGCATTACCATCATCCCGGCTTGGCTGAATATTACTGGTCGCCTTTGACGCATACATCGTCAACCCGGAAAAGTCAATGTTCACACCCGTAGTCGGATATGGATTGTTAGCTGTATTTGAATCATTCAGCGTCAGATTCAATTTATCCTGACCGGCTGCTCCGGCTGCTGCCCCAACAGAAGTAAACTCACCGGAAGAACCGTTAAATTCCAGTTGTGGCAAAGTGCCGGTAAACGTAATCACACCAGTTCCTTCATCTACCGTATAAGTCAATTCTTCATCGTTAAATTTAATGTACTGCTCTGTCGATTCATAAATCGGATTCCCATTCGCATCCGTTGTCTGCTGTTTCAAAATAGATTTTCCGTCAGAACCCATAATATCCGTAATCGCTACCGTATATTTGTTTGTATCGGTATCATTTATCTGAGTAAGAGAAAGTTTTGCCGTACAGAGATTACCCCGGTTATCATAAAAACTTACGGAAATCGGATAACCGCTGGCTCCATTTGCCACCAATGGGTCTTCCTCATCGACATTACCGGAAAGCGTTACCGATGAAGTAGCCTTTGGGTCCGAATAGGAATTTTCCGGACTCATCAACTGCAGGGTACTGGCAGTATCTTTTCGGATATCTCCACTCTCATCTACCTGCCAGCCGAGAACAGAGGCACCATTTGTCGTACAGTACAGAGTACCATTTGCATCAATATCCAACGCACCGGACTTTGTGAAGTACGTACTGCCATTACTGCTTACAATCAGAAAAGCGTCACCATTAATCATAAGGTCCATACTGCGGTCTGTTCTCTGCGTAGCACCGGTTCCACTCAAGTCAACGCTGATGGCAGCTACATTGGCACCAAGACCAATCTGTACTGCATTTGTACCGGCTGCTCCGGTACTCGCATTCGGACCGGACGCACCCTGTGTTGTCTGGTAGTAAACATCTGTGAAGTTTACGGATGATGAACGGAATCCAACGGTATTTACATTTGAAATATTATTACCAATAACATCCATCTTTGTCTGGTGTACTTTCAATCCGGAAATACCGGAAAACAATGATCTCATCATAATGAATCACCCTCCAAAAATCTAAAATATACACTTTATCTGTCATTCAAAAGTGTGCATGCTTCCGATTAAGGGCCAGCATGTCAGTTAATAATCGCTCCGTCAATGTTCGTAAATACGGCATGGCTCGTATCATTTACCGCTGTAATCACCGTATTGTTTTTCACATTCACGATAAAAGCCAGATTGTCTACCATAACAAGAGATTCCTTCATTCCTTTTTCTCTTGCCTGACTCGCTGCATCCTGCAGCCGTTCTTTCTGCTCTTGAGACATATCAATATTCCTTGTCTCCAAACGGCGGGATGCGTGTTTTGAGAAAAGAATCTCATCAAATGATGTATCCGTTTTCCCACTCTTAGCAGAATTTTGCATGGATGAGGATGATTGAATGTTCTCCCTCATCTGCTCAATGGATGTAAAGTTCTTACTTACATTCATATCGCCCGACCTCCTTGTCTGTTATGCCTCCTGCGTTGTTTCTGTTTCATTCTGAACAACTCCGCTGTTCACTACTTTAACAACAACTTTGTCTGTCACCGATGTGGAATAGGTATCGTCAAAGAAGAAGCCGAGATAATAACTTCCGGACTGCAAATCTTTAAATGCATCGGATGAAATCGTCAACTCACCATCTTCATATTTCATGAGACCGGAATCAATGTAGTCACCATTGACCGCCACTGCCACACTTGATGCCTCATAACCCTCGTCGCCGAGATTTAATGTAACGGTAACATCTTTCGGATTATCAGAATCATACGTCAGCGTCTGCTGTGACACCGATGGAAGATGGGACTGAACAGCATAAGACGTATCCATCACCTGTACCAGTTCGTCCATAGAATAGGTATTTCCATTCACAGACAGGTAAGCATCTCCATTTTTAATTTGTACATAATCAACCACGCCACTGATTTCTGAAACATTCCCTAAGTCATCAGAGTGTTCAATAATCACTTCTTTGCCAACGATACCATATGCGGATGTGTTGGTCAGTGTAGTGTTCATATTGGTCATCTGCTCCAAAGAAGAGAACTGCGCTAACTGGGAAATAAATTCCGTATCTTCCTCCGGATTCAAAGGATCCTGATTCTGTAACTGGCACACAAGGAGCTGCAAAAATTCTTCCTTGCCCAAATCACTGGACGCTGTGCTTGTTGTACTGCTGCTACTACTGCTCGAGATACTGCTGCGATCTGCATAAGAAAGTTCATCCAAAGTAGCAACCAGACTAGAACTAGATATATCTGCCATTTTTTCTCCTTTCCGTCATAACCTTGTATGACTTTTTGTTAAGCGGTGTAATCCACCGTACTGTCATAATTTCTCCGGGACTCAATCGTCTCTCTTGTCTCTCCGTCAAGTCCCTGTTCCGAACTTTCCTCATCAAAGTTAAATCTTCGATGGTGGCTGCCCGGTTTTTGCTGCTGTTGTTGATTTTCCCGATCCTGATGGTCAAGACCAAATTCAGAAACCGTAACCTCTACAGCATCAACCTTTAATCCCTGTTCTTCAAAAGTC
Organism: uncultured Eubacterium sp.; assembly: GCA_964518785.1. Taxonomy (GTDB): domain Bacteria; phylum Bacillota; class Clostridia; order Lachnospirales; family Lachnospiraceae; genus Eubacterium_F. Next base: position 4,731 of record CAZFHT010000065.1, on the reverse strand, counting down.
TCTTTCAGTGTAATCATCTGGCTTTCCAGTGCCGCCTTTGCCGCCTCATTCTCCACCGTCATCGTTGCGGTAGATACCCCGGCTGCGGATGTAGCCACTTGAATATTTACTCTTCCAAGACTTGCCGGATGTAACTGCAATTCCATACTGGTCGTCTCCGGCATTACACGAATCCGAACCTGTGTCACAACCTGCTCCACAATTTTTGACATTGTCTGCTGTGCCGATGAAGTCGATTCAACATTGCTTTCTTCAAACGCCTCGGACAATTGTTCAACAAAAGAATTCTCAACCGTCTTATCAGTCGAAACGTTATCAGTTTCTTGATAACTCACCGTCGATTCGGTTCGTTCACTCTGTTCTCCTTCGCCGAAACTTTCAGAATCTGACTCCGTTTCTGTCTGTTTTTCCACAATGACATTCAGCGAACTTGAATCCGTCTCTGCCTCTACAACTTCATCCTGAGGCTCCACATCGAAATCCTGCACCTTATTATCACTGTTCAGCACTTCCTGAATTCCACTTTCAGCCGGCTCCTCCTGAGACAATACTTGAGACAACCGGTCGGTCAGCGTCGTAATCTCCTGATTCAGCGAATCACTTGTAAGCAACGCAGCCTTGTCTGTTATTCCATGAAACTCCATCACCAAATCCTGCACTGCTCCGGCAATGTCATTCTCCCCAGAACCATTCAAAGCGTTCACCACAAGATCCTGAACATCAATGCCCGCCTGCTCTAAAAGGTCTTGAACATCTTCCATCGGCAGCTGAAGGTCATCCTGTAAAACATTCATAACCGCACTTACCGCAGATGCCACAGCCTCTTCGTTCACTTCATCAGCTTTGCCTGAACCTGTATTTTGAACGGAACTGTCCTTTGCCACATTGTCCTTCACGACATTATCTTTTACCACATTATCTTTTATCACATTATCTTTTTTTGTCGTATCAAGACGTTTGTACTGGCTGTTGTTGTCAGAGGATACCTTCACTTTTTTACTGTCTGGTATATTGTTTGAATCAGTCTTGGACGCCCGGTTTGTAATGAAACTGTCAAACGTTGAGTCACTGGCTTTCGTGCTTTTCGCAGATGTCTGATTTGATGATACCTTCGAAGTCACAAAGGAAATTCCCTGTGTCTGCATACTCTTCCCTCCTTTCTATCTTCTTATAAAACTTCTACTAGTTCTATATCGGCTATTTTCAAAAAAATGTTAATCACTATTTTTCTTCATCGCCGTCATTTTTGTAGTAATCTGTGCCGCCGTAGTCGTAGACATATTTTCCAAAATCGCAGCACTCTTAGACGACTGCATACAATCCAAAATGCTGGCTACCAGATTCAAGTCACTGGACATCTCCTCAAGAATGGCTGCCGCATTGGCTGCCTCCATTTTTCCATACATTTCTGCCTGGTCCTGAACTTCTTGAGAATATTGGTAATTCTGGCACACCTCTTTATAAATTTCCTCGGCATTATCCGGCTCAATTTCCTCGTAATACTGCTTGTATTCTTCTGTGTCCGGCGCCTTGTCATTGTAGACAACATTTTTATCAAATTCTTTTACCCGTTCGGCAAACGCTTTCTGATTTTCCTCAAATTTTTGCAGCCGTTTCACCTCCGCCTGTAAGTCTTCAATCTCACTGCTGTTGGCAGTATCGGAACTGCTTGTGGCTGCGAGCTGGCTTTCCAGCTCTTTAATGCAGGCATTCGCCTCTTTTAAGTTATCATATTCTCCGGATGAGGTCTCATCTTCCTCATCCACGTCCGGAAGAATCTTATTGACAACCGGAACATCCTTCAGTACCGGATATAATACGTCACTGCCGAAATTTCCTACATTCAGTTTAATCAGTACGCCAAAGATACCCAACCAGATTAACACAATCACGACTACGATAAGCACTGTCACTATTTTGCTGCCGGCACTCTCTTCATTCACATCTTTTTCTTTTTTATTTTCTTTGTTTTTCTTTGCCATCATTTTCATCCTTTCTCAACTATCTCTGCTCAATTTTAATTCCGTACCGGTAACTTACCAGCTCGTCATTTTCTTTTTGCTCTTTTTTGTTCTCTTCTATCTTGAACTTTTCGAAAGCCTTTTCCCTCAGCTTTTCAAAAATTTTTCTTTCCTTCATTGCATCACTTAATTTCTTCCGTGCCACTTCGACTTCTTTTTCCCTCTGTATCACCGTCAGTTTCTGCTGGAGAACATACATCTTAATCACTTCCAGAGCATCTTCCCTTCGCTTTATCTTTCTCACATCCAGTTTTTCCTGCATTTCCTGACGCAGCAATCCCTCTGCGTGAGTCTGCCGCAGCCGCAATTGTTCTAATTCCCACTGTGCCTCCTGCAAACGCATATTTGCCTGACTATATTCATTTTTCGCCTGATCCTCCAGCTTTTCCTTCATGTCCAGAAGATTCTGCATAGAAAAGAGAAAACGTGCCATCAGCCCACCTCATTTCCATCTTGTTCCTCTTCTTCGAAAATATCTTCCATCTTCTGCAAAATATCATCATAGAGAAACTTTTCTTCGGTATCCTGCTGCAAAAATTCATTGACAGCGTCAATTTTTTCTATCGCAAAATCAATTTTTTTGTTGGAGCCGGATTTGTATGCACCAATGTTAATCAAATCCTCTGCCTCCCGATAAGTGGCAAGAATATCTTTCATTTTACCTGCCAACTCTTTGTGTTTCTTTTTCGCCACAGCAGTCATAACACGAGATATGCTCTGTAATACATCAATCGCCGGATAATGATTGTGCTGCGCCATGCTTCTGGACAAAACAATGTGACCGTCCAGAATACCACGAGCCGTATCGGCAATCGGCTCATTAAAATCATCACCATCCACCAGAACAGCGTATAAGCCGGTGATAGAACCCCGGTCAGAGTTTCCTGCCCGTTCCAGCAGTTTTGGCATTTCCGAGTACACACTCGGCGGATAGCCGCGGGATACCGGAGGCTCGCCGGAGGCAAGTCCGATTTCTCTCTGTGCCATGGAAAAACGTGTCAGATTATCCATCATGAGAAGAACATCTTTTCCCCGGTCACGAAAATATTCAGCAACGGCTGTGGCTGTCTTAGCTGCCTTATTTCGAATCAGCGCCGGTTTATCTGACGTGGCGACAACGACGACAGAGCGTTTCATACCCTCCGGTCCAAGGTCCCGTTCGATAAACTCCCTGACCTCTCTGCCACGCTCTCCAATCAAAGCAATGACATTAATGTCCGCTTTTGTGTTCCGGGCAAACATCCCCATCAGCGTACTCTTTCCCACACCACTTCCGGCAAAAATACCGATACGCTGTCCTTTTCCTACAGTAATCAAGCCATCCACTGCTTTAACGCCAAGGGGAAGAGCATCGGTAATCATCTCCCTTGTCAGCGGGTCGGGGGCAGTAGCCTCCACCGAATATCTGGGACAGTTTTCCGGCAGCTTATCCATCTGCATGGGAATCCCCACACCGTCCAATGTCTGACCGAGCAACTCCTCGCTCACCGCCACTTGCAACGGTGCTCCGGTGTTTTCAACCCAACTGCCAAGTCCGACACCTTCCACATCATCATAAGGCATCAAAAGTACCCTGTCGTCACGAAAGCCCACCACCTCCGCTTTTACAGGTTCCGTTTTTGTATTTGACTCAATCAAACACAAGTCATTTAATTTTGCATTCGGTCCTATGGATTCAATCGTCAAGCCTACTACCTTGGAAACTTTACCAAGCTGGCTGACAAAACTCTTCTCCATCAAAGCCTCGTATTTTTCAAAATTTATGGGAATCATATACCTGTCCCCCTCAAAAGATTATGACAGCATTTGCAGTGTACTCAAAAGATTGCTCAATTGAGTCTGAAATCCGCAATCTATCGCCTGACGCTCTGTCTCTATAATACAATCATTCCGGTTCAGATTTCTCTCTTCCTGCACCTCAATGGTTATGCCTTCTCCCAATTCCTGAATGATTTCCTGCTTATGAGCCTCTACCTGTAAAAGATCCTCTGATGACACCATAACCGTATATTTTTTCGACGGCTCCATATCCGCCAGCCCACTGCGAATCAAATGCAGCAAAACATCTTCCTTATCCGTCACAATAACACCGGTTAATTTTTGTATAAGGGAACAGATAACCCGGATATACTCCGGCTCAATCTCTTGAACCATCTGAGCATACTCCTTTTCGTGGGATGCAATCCGTTCTTCTAATTCCTTGCGGGTAGCAGCCAATTCTTCTTCTGCCTTAGCCAGTCCTTCCTCTCTGCCCTGCTGAATCCCTTCTTCTCTGGCAGCCTGCCGTATCTCGTCTGCCTGCTTATGTGCCTCAGATAATATGTATTCCGCCTGTTTCCGGGCATCTTCAATAACCTGTTGCACCTCTGAGGACACCGCCTCCTCCTGCTCGACCTCGGCTGCATCCTCATTTTCTTTTTTTTCACCATCCAGATTCACAATCGGAACACCGGAAGTAAATTTCTTTTCATCTTTTTCGTAATCAAGAAGAACGTAATCTTTCCCTTTTAGATTCACGAAAGGATATTTTATCAGATTAGACAATAATCTCGTCACCTCCACCACGAGAAATAACAATTTCCGCAGAATCCTCCAGTTTACGGATAATATTTACAATCTTCTGCTGAGCCTCTTCTACGTCTTTCAATCGAACAGGTCCCATATATTCCATATCTTCTTTAATCATATCAACAAGTCTTGACGACATATT
>CAZFHT010000064.1:0-11887 GCA_964518785.1 uncultured Eubacterium sp. | reverse complement strand
CAGGAGTGTAATCTTCCCTTTTTTCAAAAAATCAGTCAACTGTCAAAAAGTACACTTTTTGACAGTATTATATTTATCATTTTCAGTGAAACTCTCATATAAATTCATTCCATCTAATCTTCAATCTCTAAGCAAGTTATTAGGATACCAGTATTTCTTGATAAAAGATTTACAGAGCATAGCTTTATAATACATCAGATTACGTCAGTGAAAGCACCCCTGCAAATAAACTTTTGTCATGAAATACGGAAACCAAATATTATATTATTATTCTACCAGAAAATCTCCATCCGAAATCCATCAGAAAATAATATACCTTGACAGGTGAGGTATATTCTGATATATTATACTTAATCTTACGAGAGGAGGGTGCCTATGTCTTTGACATCTGACCTGATTCGCGGGAACACAGAAACGATTATCTTAGCTCAATTGATGAAACAAGATAGTTACGGCTATCAGATTAACAAGATGATTCAGGAAAAAACGAATCAGGAGTATGAAATTAAGGAGGCCACGCTGTACTCCGCCTTCCGTCGTCTGGAGGATGCAGGGTATATCTCTTCCTACTGGGGGAATGAAGGCAGCGGGGCAAGGCGGCGCTATTACACCGTCACTACAGCCGGACGGGAGAATTACCGACAGCGAACCGCCGAATGGAAAAAATCGAGGGATATGATTGATATGCTTATCCGTCTGGATGGTTAGTCATTACATTGCATATGCGTAAACACGCAGGAATGGAGGATATTATGGAAACAAATTTACGGGCACATATGGACGAATTATTTCGTGATGTACCAATCAGCAAACAGTCTGTGGAAATCAAAGAAGAAATTTTACAAAATATCACAGACAAATACCATGATTTATTAGCAGAGGGAAAATCCGAAGAGGCAGCTTATAATATTGCCGTTGCCAGTATCGGAGACCTCACAAATTTACTGGAATCTTTAAAAGGTGCAGAGCCGGAGCAGGACACATCACTAATCCGGGAATACAACAGTTGGAAAAAGAAATCGGCTCTCCGCATTGCCATCGCCGTCATGCTTTACATCTTGTGTGTAATTCCGCCGATTATCACAGACATGATTGACGAAAGTTATGAGAATATTGGCGCCATCGGACTCTTTGTAATCGCTGCCATTGCCACAGCAATCCTCGTTTTTAACGCACTCTCCAAACCAGTCTGCCCGTCTACGGATGGCAGCATTGCCAAGGAATTCAAAAAATGGCAGGAGCAAAAGGATAACGACAAGCAGGCATTGAAGGCGATTAAAAGTGCCATGTGGAGTATTCTTCTCATCCTGTATTTTGTCATTAGTTTCGCCACCGGTGCATGGGCTGTCACATGGGTTATCTTCCTGATTGGCGGAGCAGGGGAATCAATTATCCGGGCAGTCTTTACATTGAAGAATTGAGGTGATTCGCATGAACAAAAAAACAGCGGCATGGATTCAATTAATTGCCTCGTGTGTCCTTATTTTATTCTTGACCGCCTTTCTGGTCTTTGGAATTCGGAATAATGGTTTCAGCTTTCCATTTTTTCAAATCGGGAGTGTCGGCAACGCCGATAAATACTCTGCCGGAAATGGGGAAATTGAGCCAACGGACGAATATTTAAAAGAAATTAATGTGGATTGGATAAAAGGCTCTGTCCGTATCGTGGGCAGTGACGACGTCTCTGTCATTTCCATTCAGGAGACTGCCAAAGATAATCCGGACGAAAAAAACAAAGTTCACTATTACTACCATGATGGCATTTTAGATGTCCGTTACCGGACTCCCGGCGGCTTTTTCTATTTCGGAACACTGAAAAGCGGCAAAAGTAAGGATTTAGTGATTACCGTACCGACGAAAATGTGCAGCACTGAGTATTTAACCCTCTCCACCGATGTGACCAGCTCCAGCGTCACAATACAGAACATTGACGTGAAAAAGCTGGAAACCGACAGTGTCAGCGGCAGCGTGACCTATGAGGGAAATGCAGCAGCCATTCAGTGCGACACCGTCTCCGGCGACTGCACCCTTATTTCCCATCAGACACCATCCTCCGTAGAAACAGATGGCGTCAGTGCCAATATTACCTTGCAAGTACCGGATTCTTCGGTCTTCTCGGCAAATTATGATGGTGTCTCGGGTAAATTATCTGTAAATGGATTTGAGCAGAGCAACATTACAAAAAAAGATATCGGTGAGGCTGCCTATGTAGTAGGATGTGACGAAAGCCAGACACCGGATTGTAAGTATGAATTTGACAGTGTCAGCGGTGATGTAACCATCACCACTGACATCCGTTAAATTCGACTGTCTCCTCTATCCGTCACAAGGTGGTATCCCGTAGATTCCACCCGCAGAGAGAGACAGTTTTTACATTGGGCGGATTCTTCCCCGGTACAAATTTTATTATCGTAAAGTTCGTATTTTTTTCGCACTCCCACCGGAGAGAGATTCGGCATGAGAACATTCGCACCTGCCAGCAGTCCTCTCTCTCTGCCATCAGCAGCAATGGTGCCAAGAGCTGTCGTTGCCGGCAGCAACACGCCCGGAAACATCAGACGCAGAATCCCAAGCAAAACCAAGGTTCTCTCGCAGGAGCCGTTCGGCTCTCCGGCAAACGGCGTGTCCTGATGTGCCAGATACGGTCCAATCCCTATCATGTGAGGACGCAGTTCTTGTAAAAAACGAAGGTCTGCAATCAGGTTGTCCACCTTTTGCCCCGGCGAACCGACCATAAATCCGGCTCCCACCTGATAGCCAATCTCCCGCAAATCGTACAAACATTGTTTTCTATTTTTTAAACTCATATTTTCCGGGTGCAAAGTCCGGTAATGACTTTCATCTGCTGTTTCATGACGCAGCAGATAACGCTCTGCCCCTGCCTCATACCAGCACTGGTATTCCTCTCTGGTACGTTCACCCACCGAAAGGGTGATGGCACAATCCGGAAAACGTTCTTTAATTGCAGCAATAATATCCGCCAGCCGTTCTTTCGTAAACCAGCCGTCTTCGCCCCCTTGCAGAACAAAAGTGCGAAAGCCCAGTTGATACCCTTCTTCTGCACATCGGAGTATCTCCTCCGGCGTCAGACGATACCGTTCTACCTTATCATTGCTCTTTCGAATCCCGCAATAGTAACAGTCATTTTTACATATATTCGTAAATTCTATCAGCCCTCGGACATAAACGTCCTTGCCGTACTCCTTCTCCCGGACTTCTCTTGCCCGTTGAAACAGATAGTCCGTCTCCTCCTCCGACAGCGTAGTAATCAACTGCGTCAGTTCCTTGTCTGTCAGATTTTTTTCTTTTTCCAGTTTATCCACACATTCTTTATTCGTCATAGGTACTCCTTACACACTGCTGACCATATAATTTCTTTGCCCGGTCAAATTTTAATACCTGCTTTCGCCGCACATTATGACCTACCGTTTCTTTGTACTGCTGATTCACGTAGCGGAGAATTTCAGGAAGTTTTTCCTGAACGCCGGGTGCGTCAAAATACACCGCCACCACTACATAATTCATAGGACCGTTTTGGTACAATTGCAGGTCAGCAAAATACTCCGGATAGTTCTCTCGGAGATTCTCGTCTATTTTTTTCACAAGCTGCAAGTACCGGTCCTGCCACCCGGAATCTACATAAGACATACTTACATCATAAAGATAACTGCACTTTTCTTCCATTTATGATTACCCCGGCATAAGTGGTTTTATCTTATTGTATGATGGAGCAGCTAAAATGTTCCTGAGGCAGTACATGTTTTTGTAAATCTATTTCTATGATAAGACATAATTTGTGATTCTTCAAGATTTTTTGTTGACGTAGTTTTGCAACATATGAAAAAGGCAAGGATACTACAAGAAGACTGCTGGGAAAAAAGCGGGGGATTTCATCGTCGAAAAACGGAAATGCTGCGCATTAAAGTTTTTCTTTGATTGAAATCCCCTCTCTTTTTTTGCAGATGTGCTCTTTTAATGTATGCCTGTTGGATTTGGTATGATTGTAAAACTATGTCTTTTGGGATTGTAACCTAATGTCGACAGAGATGTTTGTATAAGTGTATGTTTCAGGATTATAACCTAATGTCGATAGAGGGGGTGTAACCCTCTGAACAATAACGTTACTATTCATGATTGTAAACCAGTAACGATTGAAGTGTTGACATTTTCTATTCCTGTGCTATATAATTGTTGGCAAGAGTAAATTATGTTTAGGAGTGAGAATTATGGATATAACTGCATTAGCACAGGAAATTATTGATGGGAGACGTCTTACGAGGAAGGATGACCTTTCATTTTTTTTAACTTGCAATTTGGAGGAGCTCTGCAAAGGAGCTGACCGAATCCGGGAACATTTTATCGGAGAGGCTGTAGACCTTTGTTCCATCATTAACGGACGCAGCGGGCGTTGTCCGGAGGACTGCAAATATTGTGCGCAATCCGCCCACCACCATACGGAATGTGAAGTGTACGAGTTTTTACCGGAGGAGAAGATTGTGGAAACCTGCAAAATGAACGAGTGTGAGGGAGTACACCGCTTTTCCATTGTTACCGCCGGACGAGCTTTGACCGGAGAGGAATTTGAGAAAGCTATTCACGCTTACGAAAGAATGCATGAGGAATGTGACATTGATTTGTGTGCGTCAATGGGCTTTTTAAATGAGGAGCAGTTACACCGCCTGCATATGGCAGGTGTCACCAGCTACCATCACAATATTGAAACGTCAAAAAGGAATTTTCCTAACATATGTACTACTCACAGCTACGAACAGAAAATTGAGACATTGAAAAAGGTAAAAAAAGAGGGAATGTACGCTTGTTCCGGTGGTATTATCGGCATGGGAGAAACATGGGAGGACCGTCTGGACATGGCGGTAAGTCTTGCCGAGCTGGACGTTGACTCCATCCCGATCAACGCCTTAATGCCGATTAAGGGAACGCCGCTGGAAAACCAGCAGCCCCTGACAGAAGATGAGATTTTAAGAACGATTGCCTTTTTCCGCTATATCAATCCAAAAGCAGACATCCGTCTTGCTGCGGGGCGGGCACTCCTCACCAACGATGGCGAGATTGCATTCCGTTCCGGTGCATCTGCCACCATTACCGGAAATATGCTGACCACCGCAGCGTGTGCCACCATCCGCAGCGACAAGGAAATGCTCGCCTCTCTGGGACGGGATGCCATACCCGATTATCAAAAGAATCGGAAATAATGTCCCCTACTTGTATCAATATACAAGCGTTAAGGTCATCTCCGGCTTTTGCAAAGTGCCGCCCTTATCCTTCAGCCACTGAAGAAATGTCTCCTGCCACGTCTGTTCGTGTACCTGCTCCGGTTCCACGTCCATATTCGGCAGTGAGCCGTTGAAATAGGCAACCTGATACATTTTCCCTGTCTCTATTTTACTTCCATCCGGCAGTTTACAGGATACCACACGTTTTCCCTCTTCTGCCCATGGATTGAATTTTACCTCTAACCCGGACGCCACATAATAAGTAGACAATCCTTTCGTATCACCAGAATCGACACTGCTGTTCAGTATATTAAGAATCTGCTGCCCGGTAAGACTGGCTGACACAATTTTATTTTCCGTCGAATCCTCCTCCTCGGACTGGGATTCCTTTTCCGGCGTGATACACGCAAGGGAAGAATCCGTAATATCCCCTTGATAAAAATAACCGTTCGTGGATTTATCCCAGCCGCCTGCTAAACAAATGCCGATATCCGCACCCATCACCGATCGGTACATATCCGCCATCGTGTACGCAGTTTCCAGCCTTGTCATCGTCGTCTCCACCTGACCGTAAGACTCCTCTTTTCCCAATTCACCAGAAATCCACTGGTCCCGCACCTCGTCAGCCGCCAGCAGCCATTTTTTGACACTCATTTTCCCGTTTATCATATCCTTTGCCGTTCCAAGCATTTGCCGTTCCACCTGCTTATCCGTCTCGCCGGATGCAAGATAAAACGTATTGATAACCTGCCCGCGCTGAATCGTGCTGATAATATTTTCCGAAAAATCATTTTCATTGATGGATACCCCCTCAATGTTCGAAAGCTGAAAATTGTCTCCGATCAGCATTTCCTGTCCTTCCACTGAACTCAAATATTCATAGATATCCAACAGCAGTTCTTTTTTCTCCTTACTTTCCTCCGCTGACTTTTTGTTAATGGCAAGATAATAACTCGGAATAGAATACAAATAATCGCTGTCTTCCTTGTCCTCCGTCCAAAACGGCATCATGGCAAGGTCATGAAGTTCACTCTCGTCTTTTCCCTCATTCATGCTTTTTTGGTAATCCAAAGCATTTTGACACTCAATAATCATCGCCGTAGAATGGTCTACATACATCATCTGGCTGCGTTCTGACGGCGTGACATCCATATCGGAAACAGACAAAATCCCATCCTCAAACAAGCCCTTGAACTTATCGACTGCCGCCTCCATATGCCCCTTCATAGAGCCGTTTCCATTCTGATATTCCGTCAGCCAGAGGAAATTATCACTGCCGCTGTATGCCTCCTCATAACCGTAAGTGTTAAACAAAATTTGAAACATATCCGGATACATCAATGACGGCTGTATCGGCGTCTTCAAAGACTTCACTCCCGACTTTCGAATCGTCTTTAAAAGAGACACAAAATCAGAATAACTTTTTGGCAGTTCCCAGCCATTTTCCTCAAACATCGTCTTGTCGTATACAATGCCGTAAACATCCGACGGTCCCGGCAGATAATATAACTTTCCATCCAAATCCGCACAGCTCTCCAATGCTGTCAGGTAATAGTTATCCACGAATTTTTCAGCAGATAAATCCAGCAGATACTTTTGTGCAATATCCGAAACTACAGGAAGTCTTCGAGACATAATCAAATCGCACTCCACCCCCGCCTCAAGGTTCGCCCTCATAGTATACACCGAGCTGGCGGAACCATCATGACGCAGTACGATATCGACATTCGGAAATTTTTCCTCAATAACCTTCTCCAGATTATCCTGCTGCCCGGCACCAAACTCCACCCGCAGAGTAATCACCGTCTTTTTCTGGTCAACCGCTTTCGTCGTTATAATTTCATTATCGTAAGCACCGTTCGGTATTTCCTTCTCTCCGCACCCGGTAAGAAGTGCAGCCATAAGAACAGCCATAATCAATAGAATCCCTTTTTTTCTCATTCACATCACCTTAGTTTTCCTATTTATCCTTTCCGTATTTTCCTAACACATTCAACATCACATCAATGTCAATCGGCTTTGGCACATGGTCATTCATGCCCGACTCAAATGCCTTTTCCACATCCTCCCGATAAGCGTTGGCAGTCATAGCCACAATCGGAATGGTCTTTGCCTCCGGATGGTCAGAACGCCGAATTGCTTTCGTAGCCTCGTATCCATTCATTACCGGCATCATCACATCCATAATTATAATATCAAAACTGCCCGGTTCTGACGCAGTAAATTTGTCCACCGCTACCTGTCCATTTTCTGCCTCTGTAATTTCCATGCCTTCCTCCGTCAGTATTTCTCTGGCAATTTCCATATTCAGCTCATTGTCCTCTACTAACAGTGCTTTCATTCCATCAATCGATTTTCTCTGTTGAACAACCTCCTTCTTCTGATATTCCGGATTCAAGTCAAAGGTAATTTCCACAGTAAAGCAGGTACCCTCTCCTAACTGGCTTTTTACGGAAATCGTTCCGCCCATCAGCTCCACGAATTTCTTAGAAATCGCCATGCCCAGTCCGGTTCCCTGATATGTACTGCGTCCTTCACCAATCTCTTGGGAAAATTCTTCAAATATCCTCTTCTGAAATTCCTCGCTGATACCGATTCCATTATCCTCAAACTCAAACCGGTAATTTACCTTATCCTCCCCCTCTAAAGTCTCTGTCACCCGGAATTCAATTTTTCCCTCATCCGGCGTGAATTTCACAGCATTTCCTAAAATGTTCACAAAAACCTGTCGAAGATGCAGCTCATCACCAAATACATAAGGATATTCCAGTTCGTCATAACTTTTAACAAACTCCAGATTCCTCGTAACAAGCTGTCCTTCCACAATCGATATACAATTATGAATCAATACCCGGATATCCATAGGTTCATGAGAAATCGCCACTTTGCCACTCTCAATGGCACTCATATCCAGCACATCATTGATTAAAATAAACAAATGGTCAGCCACACTGCTGATTTTACGGAGACACTCGTCCACTTTTTCCGGGTCTCCTTTATTCTTCATGGCAATGTGCGTCATACCGATAATTCCGTTTATCGGCGTCCTTATATCATGGGACATGTGCGACAAAAACTCGCTTTTCGCCGCATTCGCCTGCCTTGCCTCTTCCGCCACATGAGCGAGAAGCCGATTATTTTTCTCCTGCTGCTGTATCATCTTTTTATCATTTCTTTGAGACACGATAAAGTAGCAGATGCAGGTGAATATCAGAACCGCCGCCACTGCAATTTTCAAAAAATAGCGTATAACGGAATTCGTAAATTCACTTGTCTGTACCCCCAGCACCTTAGTCGGCACAAAAAGCAGCACCGTCCAACTGGTGTCACTGACCGGCACCGTTGATACAAAATAATTTTCCTTGCTGGAAGAATCCTTAAACTCCACGCAGAAAAGCTCTTTGTTCTTTACTGACTGAGACAAATCGTCAATATCTCCACCCATGACAAACTCGTCTTCCCCAAGGGCAGACATCACATTGAAATCTTCAATAAATGTTTTGGAAAAGGTCTGCTTGTAAAGCCTTCTTCCCTCTTGGTCGACAAGATAGGTAAAACACGAATCCCCAAACATGGAAATCGTCAAATAGTCCTCCAGCGAGGATATCGGCAGTACATACGCCACATGGGATAATACCGTTCCATCTTCGTCCAGCACCATTTTTTTATCCAGCTTATCAAAGAAAACGATGCAGGACTGTTTTTCGCCAAATACAGAAAAGTCCCGGATAACAGGCTCGTCGCTCTGATTAACCAGGTCTTCCATGCTGCTCCATCGTCCCTCTACTCCCTCTGAACTGTAGTATCTTCCCTCACTATCCATGGCAAGAAGAACACCATCTTTCACCGAGAGCATCTCCGATAAATTCTTCATGTATTCTGTCGCATTACTTTTCTCTACATCATTTTTCTCCACATAAGATTCGGCGAACGCCGCCTTTTCCTGCATCATCTTTACGTTGACGTTAATTACCTCGGTAATCTCAACTGTCATCTCCGTCAGATGACTCTGCCTCTCGTTAAACAACTGCTCCTGCAAAGACGTATAAAACCGTACAGAGGAAATGATTGCTATGACAATAATCAATAGAACAATCAATCCAGCCGGTATATAATTCGAATTTTTTCCCGTTCTCATACGTTGTTTTCTCATATGTTAGTTCCCCTTACTTCTATTCCACCACTTTACTGTCCTGTAATGCCAGTTTATCCCGCCTCTAATGGTAGAATCCTCCAATGACCTGCCCTCTTGCCCAACCGCTGTACCCTCGTTGGTTTTGAGAACACCGTCAAACACGTTACATGCACCGCTTAGGATTTTATTTTTCGCCTCGTTTCCATCCTCTCATCTGTCTTTCTTCAACCTATTATACCATAATTTGGAAAAAAACACAAGGATTTGTTCCGGGTTGGGGAATTTGGGGGATTGGAAAATGTCACCCTTTCTTCATTTTCACTTTCTTCGTTGCACTCCATTTACCATATATTTTTTCGTTTCCATTTTTCGAATATGCACGAACACGAATATAATACGTTTTCTTTTTGTTTAATTTTGAAAGAACAGCTTTCGTCTTTTTTGTTACTTTACTATTCTTTTTCTTAAATTTTTTGTCTGTACCATACTCAATTTGATAGCCCTTTGCTTTAGACACTTTTTTCCACGATAATGAAATAGTCTTTTTCTTGCTTTTTATAGCACTTATATTCTTTACCTTACCCAAAACAAAAGACAATTTTTTCGTATCTGTTGTTTCCTTATCTGAATCACTCGCTGTTGACCAAGTTGGAACCGGAGTTGGGGTTGATGCCAAATTTGAGGTCGGTGTTGATGTCGGAATCACTGTTGAAGTTGGAGTTGGAGTTGTTGCCAAATTTGAAGTTGGTATTGAAGTTGGAATCACTGTGGGAGTTGTCATAATAGAACTCCCCCCTTGATTCACAACCTTTTCATATGACTCCTTTATCATTGTATCGGTTGCTACTCCCTTATAAATTGCCACTTCATCAAAGCACGCCTTTAGTGGAGCATCAATTACATCAATACCAAGATACGTTTCTGATTCCTCGCTACCTTCACCTTGTCCGTATACTCCTTTTACTACAGTACCAGTTCCATATAATACACCATTTACATACGTCGTTGCTTTGCTACTACATACATAACCCTCTTCACTGACTGTTCCATACTCAGCGGTTTGTGAATCATCTACTGTGACTGTTATATATGTCCATTTTCCCTGTTCAAGTGCCATTGCCTTCTCATCTTCTCCATCTCCACACCAAGTTCCTTCTTCATTTTGATAAGCATACCATGGAGTTTCAAAAATCTTTTCATCGTAATTAATGTTATTCCACGACCACACCGCCGGACAAGCATATCCATTCATCCAGCCATCACCCGTTTTCGTAATAGACAGCCACTTGCTATTCGTTGAAATAATATCTGTATCCACAAAAAAGATTGAAACATAACTTTTTATTTCTTCCATCGGTTTTACCCAAAATGAAATTGTATAAGATGCACCTAAATCAGGAACTGGAATTTTGGCTCCATAACTGCTGCTTTTATCCAAATACAGTGCCTGTCCCACCTCTCCTTCACAAAATACAGGAGTAAGAGAATCATTCTTTTCCGGTTTCACACCAAGATCAGTATCTGCTGCCGTAAAATCCTCATTATCACCTTGTCGCGATACAAGTTCTGCATCTCCCAAGTTTCCATCAAAGCCATTGTAATATGCCAATTCCAACTCTGATTCTGAAATCGTCTGCTGCGTACTTGAACTATCTTTTGCCCTACTGCCTGCACTCTGCCCCGCTAAACCTCCAAGCACTGGCATAATCATCGCCATAGATAAAATAACGATACAACACTTTCTCTTTTTCATAATCATCAATCCCCTTTTCAGTAATCTTATTATTATCTGCACTCTGCCAATAATTTGCTATACTGTACTTTTCCATAATTATACTTTTACCAATCTTTTATGTCAAGGATGTTTATAATCCCCAGCGGTCAGGTTGAAAATTAGAACCATGAACGTAATTTTTCATATTTTTGAACGATTTTTCGTCTCCTGTTTGGTAGAATTTATTTGGTTTTGTCTGGAGTAATTGTTGTTTTGAAATTATTCCTTGTAGCCATATGCACTCCGTAATAAAAATTCAGAAATCATCCCTCTTTAATCTATTAAACATAATCATTTACGTTCTTTATGTATTATACCGTAATCACTTCTTATAACGTTTTACTAATGCAGAATGATACAACATCATAAAAACAAGCGGTAAACACACGTATAGCAAAAGAAAATCCCTGCCAGAAACTATCTTCAATCAGAAAGCCAGCGACCCACGAAAGAAGAATTACTACTCCATACACCTCACAATGCAGTTTATGTTACTTATACACTTATAGTTTATAATACAAAAGCATCTTTTTCATCCAATTCATAGACAGATTATCAATTCAATTTTCCATTCCACTCTGCTTCCTTGAATCCGACAAGCACAGTATCCCCTTTTACAACCAACGGGCGTTTCACTAACATACCATTCGTAGCAAGTAACTGTAGCTGTTCCTCTTCACTCATCGTAAGAAGCTTGTCCTTAAGTTGCATTTCTTTATAAAGAAGTCCACTGGTATTGAAGAA
>CAZFHT010000063.1:0-12104 GCA_964518785.1 uncultured Eubacterium sp. | reverse complement strand
TGTTCCTTTGGATGATTCATATTCCTTTGAGTTTGGACAGAATGGTCACAATGGTTTGTCAGACCAATTGAACCAGTATAATCCGGATAGGACGCTTTCGTTTGCAAAAGCTGATGGTAAAGTGGCGAAAAAAAGTGGCGAAAAAAAAGTGGCGAAAAAAAGTGGCGAAAAAAAAGTGACGAAAAAAACACAGGAGAAGTACGATTCCATCTTAAAATATATGCAGCCTGATAAGTGGTATAAAGCATCAGAATTTGAGAGTATCGTTGGCGTGAAAGAATCAAGAGTTAAAGTTTTGCTTAAGGATATGACAGAACAAGGATTGATTGAAAGTATTGGTAGCACAAAAGGAAAAATGTATAAGATTTCAAAATAACTTAGGAAAAATCCAGTGGAATTTCGCAAATTTATGAAAAAAATTGTTGGCTGGATTGTTAAAAAAGTAGTAGCTATTCGGTTTGTGTGATGCTAGAATGCAGGTAGGTTATATTCTGGCTAGAATTTATATACTATATGTGAAAGTGGGGCGCAAAAAATATGACAATAGATATTTTTTCAAAAAATACGGAAAAACAGTTGACGAACAAAAAAAATCTGCTATAATTTATTGTAGTGCGAAAAAATACCCAATCAGTTGTATTAAGCACAATCTACAACTGGAGGGAGGTAAGGTGTGATACAATGTCTAGTGTAACAGTTAAAGAAAACGAATCATTGGATAGCGCATTACGTCGTTTCAAGAGAAATTGCGCAAAAGCTGGTATTCAGCAGGAGATTCGTAAGAGAGAGCATTATGAAAAACCAAGTGTAAGACGTAAGAAAAAGTCTGAAGCTGCTCGTAAAAGAAAATACAAATAATAAGCACATAGAAAGCAGTCTGTTTTCATATATTTAGAAAGCAGGCTGCTTTCGTTTTGTTTTTGAAGAACCTTTTTTGCATTGGCACATAAAATAAAATAAGTGCAGCAGTAAAAGCAGGGAGTGGGTTCTTTGAAAAAACTTTCCCAGTCAATCAATCTGGAACCGGATATTTTGGATGGGGCAACGATTGTCACAATGTACGGAAGTCAAAGTGCCTTGGTGGAGAATTACAAGTCGATTATCGAATTTACTCCTTCGCAGATAAAACTTCAAGGGAAACATATAAAATTGTTTTTTGAGGGAATCAATCTGGAGATTGACCGGTTTACGCCGGATGATTGTAAAATATGCGGGATTATACAGGACGTTCATTATATTCCCATGTAAGGAGGGATTCGTCTGGGGTGGTTGAAAGGCTGTGTGACTTGCGAAGTTCGGAAAGGCTCCTTTGAACGCTTTTTAAATATATGTCGTCATCATGGTATCGAGATGCGCCGGATTCGGCAGAATCCGGTTTGTTCTTTTGACATCAGCGTGCCGGATTTTGTCAGACTTGTGCCGCTGGCGTATAAAACGTCGGTAGTTCCTCACATTATAAAACGCAGGGGGTTTCCTTTTGTTTTGAACCATGGCAGAAAACACTGGAGTTTTTATACGGGGTTTTTTCTTTTCATGGCGGTTCTGGAGCTTTTATCCTCCTTCGTCTGGCAGATTACTTTTACGGGACAACGCACCTTTTCAAAAGAAACGCTGTTGAGAGATGTGACGGATTTAGATGTACATACCGGAATGAGAAGAAAAAATCTGAACTGCGATGCCATTGAAAAGAGCATACGTGAAATTCACCCGGAGATTAGCTGGGTTTCCGCAGAGGAAGTGGGAAGTGTACTGAAAATATCGATAAAGGAAGGAAAAAATGAATCCGAAGAAGATACAGAAGCCCAGCCAAGTCATTTGACCGCTATGTATGATGGTGTTGTGCAGTCCATTACGGTGAGCCGCGGTGTGGCGGCAGTGAAAAAAGGCGACACCGTAAAAAAAGGAGATATTCTGATTCAAGGCATTGTTCCGGTTACAGATGATAACGAAGAAGTGACAGAAAAAATACCGGTTGAGGCGAAGGGCGAGTGCGTCATTTTGGCTGCCGAGAAGATATCCGAGGAAATACCGCTGAAAAACAAGAAAAAGATAAAAACCGGAAAGGTAATTAAGAAATGGAGTATCGAGACGGCAAAACATACATTTTCAATAAAAAATCCATTGAAACAGTTGGATAATTCCTATAAATATGATATAATCACGAGAGTGTGCTGTGACAAAATTTTCTACCCTGCCGGGATTTCCTTTCATTTGCAGCAAGAAAAATATGTGGAATACAGTTGGCAGGAGTTCGTTTATTCAACCGATGAGTTGAAACAGGAGGGCTATCGCAGGTACAATCGAATTCTAAGTCAGTTGTCCCAGAATGGGATGACATTACAAGAGCATAATGCCCGGCTGAAACAAAAGGACGCAGGGACATGGCTGCTGGAGGGAGAGGTTTCCTTTTTGTGCAGTACCATGGAACGAAAAGACGTGACAGAACAAGAAAGTAAAGTAGAAAAAGCAGAGGAAAGAGACGATGGAGAATCAGGAAATAATTCTTGACATACCGGCAGAGCATGAGAAAAATATTTTTGGCGGACTGGACTGCTTTGTGAAAAAAATAGAAAAGACGTTACAGGTAAATGTGATTCAGCGGGATGGTTCTGTGAAAATTCTCGGCGGACAGAAGAATACGCAGGAGGCAGAGCATATTTTTCAGGAATTGATTATTTTGTCAGAGAGAGGAAATACCATTACAGAACAAAATGTGGATTATCTGTTGTCACTGGCAAAAGAAGATTCCGGTGTTTCGCTGGCAGAAATTGATAAAGAACTGGTGGGTTATACCATTCAGGGAAAACCCATTAAGCCGAAAACATTAGGCCAGCAAAAATATGTGGACCAGATACGGGAAAAAATGATGGTGTTTGGTATCGGCCCGGCGGGTACGGGAAAAACTTATCTTGCCATGGCTATGGCGATTCAGGCGTTTCGAAATGATGAAGTCGGTAAAATCATATTGACTCGTCCGGCAATTGAGGCGGGAGAGAACCTTGGTTTTCTGCCGGGAGATTTACAGAGTAAGATTGACCCCTACCTCAGACCTCTTTATGACGCTCTGTATCAGATTATGGGGGCTGACGGATTTATTAAAAATTCGGAAAAGGGGCTGATAGAAGTTGCCCCGCTGGCTTACATGAGAGGACGGACACTGGACAATGCCTTTATTATTCTCGATGAGGCACAAAATACGACACCTGCCCAGATGAAAATGTTCCTGACACGTATCGGTTTTGGCTCGAAGGTTGTGATTACCGGAGATTTGTCTCAGAAAGACCTTCCATTCAGTACCCAGTCCGGCTTGGAGCAGGCAGCATCCGTATTAAAAGATGTGGAGGAAATCGGATTTTCCTATCTTACCAATAAAGATGTGGTACGTCATCCGTTAGTGCAGAAAATTGTACATGCCTATGAAAAATATGAGGCAAGGGAAAAGTACCGGGAATCTCAGAAAAATAGAAATAACAGTCGAAGGAAAGGGAAATCATGACGATATTTTTTGAAAATGAAAGTGATATCCGGTTTGGCTTTTCGATAGAGGAGCAGTTGGATTTGCTTATTTCTCATGTGACTGATTACGTGAAATGTCCTTATGAGGCAGAAGTCAGCGTGACGATGGTGACGAAGGAGCAGATTCACGAGATGAATCATCAGTTTCGTCAAGTGGACAGGCATACCGATGTGCTGAGTTTTCCGATGATGGAGTATGGCGAACCGGCAGATTTTGAGAGCAGAGAATTTCAGGAGAGCATTACGATATCGCCGGAATCGGGGGAACTGGTGCTGGGGGATATCGTTCTTTGCGGCGAAGTAATCAAAGAACAGGCAGAGGAGTATGGACACTCGGAGTTGAGGGAATTTTCCTTCCTCGTTGTTCACAGTATGCTGCACTTGTTTGGCTTTGACCATATGGAGCCGGACGAAAGAGAAGTGATGGAACACCATCAGAGGATAATTATGGAACAGTTAAATATCACAAGATAGGGGAGACAATAAATGAGTGAAAGACAAAAGAAAGTAGTAATTGTAGTGCTGAGCATTGCTGCAGTACTGTTGCTGGCAGGTATCGCCAGTATGTTCGCTTTGGAAAAATATAAAGTGAAAACGCAGGAGGACGTTCCGGCAGAGGTATCGGTTTCTGCGGAGGTAACAGCGACACCGACGCCTACCGAAGACCCGCACAAGGGTAAGGTTCAGAGTACCTTAAACGGGAAATGGGTAAAGCAGTCAGTGGAAAACAAACGTCCCTTTGCGGTTATGATTAACAATATCGAATATGCCTTTGAACACCAGTCCGGGGTATCGAAGGCAGATATCGTATATGAGGCACTGGCAGAGGGTGGAATTACCCGCATGATGGCGATTTATCAGGATGTCAGTAACGTGAAACGAATCGGTTCGGTCCGCAGCGCACGTCACTATTACGTTCAGTTTGCCTATGAGTGGGATGCGATTTTTTGTCATTTTGGTCAGACAAAATATGCGATTGCTAAAATGAACCATCTTGGCACAAATAACCTCAGCGGTCTTTCTGCTATCGGTTCAGTGGTTTATGCCAGAGATAATTCCATCGCCGCACCTCATAATGTGTTCACCAATGGGAAAAAGATGAAAAAAGGTGCGAAAAAACTTGGTTATTCGTTAGAAAAGGATGAGAGCAAACAAGCGGAGCATTTTCAATTTTATGAAACGAACACAGAGCCGGAGAGTGATGTGTCAGCGAAGAAAATCACGATACCATTTTCCAATTATTCCACTTGTATTATGAAGTACAATAAGAAAAAGAAAAAATACATGAAGTATGAGTATGGAAAAAAACATATGGACCAATATTATAAAAAACAGCTTTCGTTTGATAATGTGATTATCCAACTGGTGGAGGAATCCAACAAGGACCATAACGGCTATCAGACGATGAAGCTTTCGAATAATACGGGAAAAGGATATTATTTCAGTGATGGGAAACAGATAAATATAACGTGGGAGCGAAAGGAATCCGAAGGTTCCATCACGATGGTTTACCGGGACGAGTCAGGAGATACGCTTACGGTCAATCCGGGAAAGACATACATTGGCGTCTATCCGAAAAGCCGTAAAAAGCTGATTCAGGTGAAATAAACGAGAACAACAATCTAGGAAAGGATAAAAAATCCATTGAGTACAAAAAATGAGACAAAAAAGGCAGATTATCTAAAACAAGGCGGTATCTTGGCGATGGCATCCCTGCTTGTTCGCTTTATCGGAATGATTTACCGAATTCCGATGAACAATATTCTGGGTGCGAAGGGAATCGGAATCTATGGTATCGCATTCGACATTTATGACATGGTTTTGATTATATCCTCCTACAGCCTGCCGCTTGCACTGTCTAAAATTGTATCCAGTCTTCAGGCAAAACGGCAATTCAAAAATGTAGGGCGTTCCTTTCATGTGGCTCTTGGCTTTGCCATAGGTTCCGGCGGCGTGTTCTGTCTTGCCCTGTTGTTTGGTGCCGGATTTATTGAAAAACATATTTATCCGGAATATCCGGGTGTTCAAATTCCTCTCCGGGTGCTGGCACCTACTATCTTTATCGTTGCCTTGCTGGGGGTATTCCGGGGTTTCTTCCAAGGAAAGAAAACGATGGTGCCTACGGCATTCTCTCAAGTGATAGAGCAGATTGTCAATGCGGTTGTCAGTGTGACCGCCAGCTATTTCTTTATGAAATGGAATGTGGAAAGTATGCAGCAGGCAGCATGGGGTGCTGCGGGGGGTACGTTAGGTACTTGCCTCGGTGCTGCGTCGGCACTTCTGGTCGTGCTTTTTGTTTACTGGCTCTATCGTCCGGTGCAGATGAAATTGGAGCGTCGGGACAGAGACACTTCGGCTTTGTCCTATTCGTACCTTTTTAAACTTCTCATTATCACTATTTTACCTGTTGTGCTGTCCCAGACAGTGTACAACATTACCGGATTGATTGACTACAAATTGTTTGGCTCCATCAGTGGACAAAAAGGAATCGACTCGAACTTAATCAGCAGCTATGTCGGGGTATACAGCGGACAGTACCGTCTGCTGTGCAGTGTGCCAATCGCCATTTCCACAGCCGTTGCCTCCTCCATGATTCCAAGTGCGGTGGCAGCTTATGCTCAGAGAGATGTGGCACAGTGGAAGAAAAATGTATCTTCCGGCATTAAATTTAATATGATTATTGCCATTCCCTGTGCTGTAGGATTTTCTCTGCTTGGATTTTCCGTAACAAAAATGCTGTTTTCTTCTTCGGAGTACATCAATGGTATTCCAACCCATATATTAGGCGGAAGACTGCTGACGGTAGGTTCGGCGGCGGTTATCTTTTATGCTTTATCCAATGTTACCGGAGGTGCCCTTCAAAGTATTGACAAAATGAGAATACCGGTTATAAATTCTGTGATTTCACTGATTATCCACATTTTTCTGGTATTATCTCTGTTAAAAGCGACGAATCTTGGCATATACGCAATTATTGCGGGGAATGTCACATTTCCGATTGTTGTCTTTTTCTTGAATCTGGCAGCGATTAAGAGATATGTGCCGAGTTACCGGCAGGAGTGTGTCAAGACCTTTCTCGTTCCGATTGCGTCGGCAATCTGGATGGGCGTTGCCATTGTTTTCGTGTACTGGCTGGTGGGACTGGTGATTCATTCCAATATTGTTTGCACACTTTTGTCCATATGCGTGGCAGTTGTTGTTTATTTTATGGCATTTCTTTTGCTCAAAGGATTGTCAAAAGAAGAGCTGTTTGATTTCCCAATGGGAAGAAAGCTGTATCTTCTGGCAAGAATGTTACACGTAATGGATTAGTGTGAAAAATAAATGAAAGGAGTAAATGCTGTATGGGGGATGTACAGTATACATTTAAGCGGTATGAAAAAAAATATGTTTTGACCGAGCAGCAGTATCAGAATATTTACCGAATACTGCAAGACTACATGGAACCGGATCAATACGGAAAATACACGATATGCAATGTGTATTTTGATACCGATAATTATGAGTTGATTCGTTCTTCCATTGAAAAACCGCTTTACAAAGAAAAATTCCGAATTCGCAGTTATGGTATTGCGGGGAAGGAGGATGCTGTTTTTGCGGAAATCAAAAAGAAGTTTAAAGGCGTCGTTTACAAGCGGCGGATTGCAGCAAGCTGGGCTGACATTCTTGATTTTATCGAAAATGGCAAAGAACTTTCTGCCGACATTTATTCACTGGCGGAGATGGAAGAGTTTGTCCGGCGGTATCACCCGAAACCAAAGGTCTTTCTGGCTTATGACAGACAAGCACTGGTGGGGCGGGATGATTCAGAGCTGCGGCTGACCTTTGACCAGAACATACGTTGCAGAGAGGAAAATCTCAATCTCTTTACAAATGATGAGGGTGTTCCGGTTCAAGAAGGAGAGCAGCGGGTGATTATGGAGCTTAAAGTAAAGGATGCGATTCCTCTTTGGCTGACCAAAATTCTCAGCGAAAATAAAATATATCCGGGTTCTTTTTCAAAATACGGAACTTATTACACAAATTTTTTAGCACATAATATAGTTTAAGATAAGAGAGGGTAAAAAAATGTTAAATACAATTATTACGACAACACCGGTAACAGGCAGCGTTTTTGCAATCTGCATGATTGCATCCATTCTTCTTGGGGTACTCAATTCACTTGTTTTTTCTTTTCGGAGCGAACACAGCAGAAGTTTTTCACTGACACTGGCACTGCTGCCAATGACTATCTGCATTGTCATTATGATGGTCAACGGCAATATTGGAGCAGGGGTAGCTGTAGCCGGTGCGTTTACCTTAGTTCGTTTTCGAAGTATTCCGGGAACGGCAAAGGAAATTGCCGCTATTTTCACCGCTATGGCAATCGGCCTGACAGTGGGAATGGGTTACATAGGTATCAGCGTTATCTTTTTCGTGCTGGATGCCATTCTTGTTATTGTACTTACGGTAATTAATTTTGGCAGCAGCAGTGTAACGGACAAGCAGCTGCGGATTACCCTGCCGGAGAACTTTGATTACAACGGTCTTTTTGATGAAACATTTGCTAAATATACAAAGAAGGCAGAGTTGATTCGGATTCGCACGACAAACATGGGTACTTTGTATGAGCTTACCTATCGGGTGGCTCTCCCAAATCAGGAAATTCCGAAAGATTTTATTGATGAAATCCGTTCGAAAAATGGAAACCTTAACGTGATTCTGGGAGACTTTGAATGGCATGAAGTTTTGTAGGAATGGAGACTACGCATGAAGAAAAAAAGCACTAAAGTGATATTACTTATTTTACTTGTCATTATAGGGATTGGCGTATGTGTGGCATTGTACATAGGCGGAGGAGTCGGAGATTCCCTGCAATCCGCTGACGCCGGGGTTTCCGGCGGAGGGGAGATTCATTTGTCCTCAAAAAAAATTAAAACCTCAGGAAAAGGCATGAAGACATCTGATGGAAAAGTGACCATATCAAAGGGCGGTACATATGTCGTAGATGGCAGCATGGAGGAAGGACAGATTTATGTAGATGCCGGCGACGAGGACGTTGTTACTCTGACATTAAACGGCGTGACCATTTCCAATACAGAAGAAAATCCCATCCATGTGGAAAACGCCGGAGAGCTTGTTCTTGCTTCGGACAGTGACGCAGAAAACAAGATTACGGCAGGCAATGGAACACAAGTGATAGAAAATAAAACAGTGAAACAAATGACACAGATAGCGGCTGTCTATAGCAAAGATGACATTACTATTGAGAGTGGTGTCTACACCATCACTGCATCCGGAGACGGAGTTCATGGCAATGATGATGTGAGGGTAAAAGGGGGAACGGTATCGATTACTTGCGGTGACGATGGCATCCACGCTAACGAAAAATTAAAAATTAACGATGGCACGGTAACGGTTCTTCAGTCCTATGAGGGACTGGAGGCGAACCAGATTGAAATTTCCGGAGGAAATCATAACGTGACTGCCAAAGATGATGGCATAAATGCGAACGGCGGCACGACAAATACAATGCCGAACCCGAACACAACGTCGAATGAGACAGAAAAATCGGAAGACTCAGAGGAAACGGAAACAATGCCGAACCTTACGATATCCGGCGGCACATTGTATGTAAATGCTCAGGGAGATGGCTTGGACTCCAACGGCAATCTGACCATATCCGGCGGCGAGACAATCGTGGACGGTCCTTCGAATGATGGCAATGGAGCATTGGATTCCGGTTCGGAAAGCGGTGGCGTCTGCAAGGTAGAAGGAGGTACGATTCTGGCAGTGGGCAGCTCCGGGATGGCAGAATCCTTTGATGACAGCCAGTCCACGCAGTATTCTTTCCTGCACAATCTGGCTTCTCATTTTGCAGAGGGAACAGAAATCAAAATTTTGGATGAAAAAGGAAACGAGATTTTCAGCCATACAGCGGCGAGAACCGGAAACTCGATTGTATTCAGCAGCGGAGAACTGGAAAAAGGAAAAACGTACACCATTTCAGTGGGAGATGAGAAAACTGAGGTAACGCTGGATTCCATGACCACTTCAAATGGAACTTATGCTGCCATGGGTGGTTTTGGCGGCGGATTCGGTGGTGGTCGAAATAATGGTCAGCCAATGAAAAAATAGGAGAGAGGAAAGATGGGTATGAGTCGTTTTGGAGTGAGAAAACAAAAAAAATCGGATGCCCCTAAGTGGGTTCGGTATCTTGGAATGGCAGGAAAGACAGCCGCAGTACTGTCGCTCGTCGTGATGGCGGTATTCGTCGTTTTTGCCATGAGAAATCAGGATAAAATTGTAGAAATTCCAAGATGGCTTTCCGTTCCTCTCATTGTTATCCCTTGCATTACGCTGCTGATTGCCTGTGTATCTGCGGTAGGGGAGTGTGTGCTGATGTGCAAAGAGAAGGGGATGAAAGCACTCCGACCGGTTTTCCTTTCTTTTTTAATTTTCTATATCATTTTTTTGATTTATAACTTTTTTGCGAGTCCGTCCAGTATCCACTATCTGCAATGGCTTTGTGCGTCCATTTTAGTAACCGTTGGCTCCTGCACGTGGAATTTTTGGCATCGGAAGTGAAAATTTTTCAAAAGGAATTTTGTTAAAATGAAAAAAATAAAAAGTACGATTCAATCAGTAGTGGTTGAATCGTACTTTTTTTCTGTAAGAGAATCAGCGTCTCCTTGAGAACTTTTGCTCGCAATACATACATCGATAGATGCGATTTGCTTTATCTGTCAACTTAAAACGGTGCGGTAATTCCTGCTCAACAGAAGTAATGCAGCGGGGATTTTTGCATTTAATGACATTCGTAACCGTCTTTGGCAGTTCCAACGTCTTTTTCTCCGCAATTTTATTTCCTTTGATAATATTTATTGTTATATTTTCGTCTAATACACCGAGAACGTCAAGATTTACAGTAATGGGACCTTCGATTTTGATAATGTCTTTCTTACCCATTTTATTGCTTTTTGCATTTTTAATAATGGCAACAGAGCAGTCCAGCTTTTCTAACTGGAGATAGTGATAAATCTCCATGGCACCGCCTGCCTTAATATGGTCGATGACCACGCCTTCTTGTAATCCACCGATATTTAACATAGAGTTCTCCTTTCGCCGGTTATTTTGTCAAGCCTAATAGTGTCATAATCAATGCCATTCGGATGTAGACACCGAAAGCTGCCTGCTTAAAGTATACTGCCCGCGGGTCACTGTCCACTTCTGTGGCAATCTCATTGACACGTGGAAGAGGGTGAAGAACAAGCATATCCGCCGGGGCAAGTTTCATTTTCTTTGAATCAAGAATAAAGCTGTCCTTTAAACGGATATAGTCCTCTTCGTTAAAGAAACGCTCCCGCTGTACACGAGTCATGTAAAGCAAATCTAATTCAGGAAGAACGTCCTCCAGCACATTGACTTCTTTAAATTCAATATGGTTGGCTAGGAGAGTGTCTTTTCGAAGATAGTCCGGAATTTTTAACTCATCCGGGGAAATCAGCACGAACTTTACGTTAGGATAGCGTACCATCGCCTGAATCAGCGAGTGTACGGTTCTGCCAAATTTTAAGTCGCCGCACATACCGATGGTTAAGTTGTCCAGACGCCCTTTCAGATTCTTTATTGTAAAAAGGTCAGTAAGTGTCTGTGTCGGGTGATTATGTCCGCCGTCCCCGGCATTGATTACCGGAATACTGGAGTGTAGGGATGCGACAAAGGGAGCACCTTCTTTTGGATGGCGCATGGCACAGATGTCGGCATAACTGGAAATCACCCGGATGGTGTCTGCTACGCTTTCTCCTTTTGCGGCTGAACTGGAGTCAGCAGAAGAAAAACCGAGAACTTGTCCGCCTAAGTTCAGCATTGCAGACTCAAAACTTAATCTTGTTCTTGTACTCGGTTCATAAAAACAGGTTGCTAATTTTTTTCTTTTACATACATCAGCATATTTGTCAGGTTCTCTCATAATGTCTTCGGCGAGATGGATTAAATCTCCGATTTCTTCTGTTGAGAGATCCAATGCGTTCATTAAATGTTTCATAAGTACCTCCATCACCTACCAGCCCATTGGTATTTTTATCGTTATCATTTTAACTCATTTTCATACTACTTACAACTAAGAATTTGCAGAATCGGGAAATTATATTTGAAATATGGCAGAAATGATAGTATACTGTATAAGGATAAAAAATGAAGGAGGCTGTATATGGTCAAATTATATGAAGGCGGTGCATATCTTCTGAACGGAACAGACTTGATTCCGGACAGCAATGACGCTCTTGCCGCCGTAGAAAGTAAAACGGGAGTTAAAACATCCAAGGAAGAAGCTGCCAAAGGAACAATGGCATATGACATTTTGACTTCCCATAATACATCCGGTAACACAGATAATTTAAAGATTAAATTTGATAAACTGACATCTCATGATATTACTTTTGTTGGTATTTTGCAGACAGCCAGAGCATCCGGACTTGAGAAGTTTCCGGTGCCTTATGTATTGACAAACTGTCACAACAGTCTTTGTGCCGTCGGTGGAACCATCAACGAGGATGACCATGTATTTGGCCTTTCTTGTGCTAAGAAATATGGTGGAATTTATGTGC
>CAZFHT010000062.1:0-12127 GCA_964518785.1 uncultured Eubacterium sp. | reverse complement strand
TTTTGAAAAATCAGGAGTTGAAAGATTTCTACCAGATGATGCCTGAGAAGTGCAACAACAACACCAACGGTATCACCCAGCGTCGTTTTCTTCTTCACGGCAACCCTCTTCTGGCAGAGTGGGTTACCAAGAAAATCTGTGACGACTGGATTACCAACCTGGCTCACATTGACGAGTTGACAGTATATGCGGATGACGCTCTGAGCCGCAAGGAGTTTATGAATATCAAGTATCAGAACAAGGTTCGCCTGGCTCAGTACATCAAAGAGCACAATGGCATTGAGGTAAACCCACGATCCATTTTTGATGTTCAGGTTAAGCGTCTCCATGAGTACAAACGCCAGTTGTTAAATATTCTTCATGTAATGTACCTTTACAATGAGTTAAAGAAAAATCCCGACATGGATTTCTATCCCCGGACATTTATCTTTGGTGCCAAGGCTTCTGCCGGATATCATCGTGCAAAGTCCATTATCAAGCTGATTAACAGTGTGGGGGATGTGATTAACAACGACAAATCCATCAAGGACAAAATTAAAGTCGTATTCATTGAAAATTACCGTGTGTCCAACGCGGAGATTATATTTGCAGCAGCAGATGTATCCGAGCAGATTTCTACCGCCAGCAAGGAGGCTTCCGGAACCGGCAATATGAAGTTTATGCTGAACGGTGCGCTCACCCTTGGAACCATGGATGGTGCCAATGTAGAGATTGTGGAGGAGGTAGGCGAGGAGAACGCATTTATCTTCGGTCTTTCCTCTGACGAGGTCATTGAGTTTGAACATAACAATCAGTATAACCCACGGGATATCTACAACACGGATGCAGATATTCGTGCCGTGCTTACGCAGTTGGTGGATGGCACCTATGCACCGGGCAACCTGGAAGAGTTCCGGGATATCTATAATTCTCTGCTGGATCAGAACAGTGGCAGAGCAGATATGTACTTTATCCTGAAAGACTTCCGTTCCTACGCAGACGCACAGAAGCGTGTAGAGACAGCCTACCGGGATGAGGATGGCTGGGCAAGATCCGCTCTCTTAAACGTAGCTAAGTGCGGCAAGTTCTCTTCTGACCGTACGATTGAAGAGTATGCTAAAGAGATCTGGAAGCTGGAGAAAGTCACCGTAGAAGTACCCGAGGAAGAGTAATAACCGATACAACATACATTTTTACAAACATAAAGGAAGGGTGATAGTGTGAAAAATAAATTTTTCACACGCAAATTTGTGCCTGCGGCCCAAAGTTTGCAGGTTATGGAAAGGCATGGTTATTAATATGAAAAGAAAAATTTTAGCACTTATGTGTGCAACGGCATTAGTTATCAGTGGAAACAGAAGTGTGACCGCTGACGCAGCGGCAAAACCAGTCAAACTGGCGAAATCCAGTCTGGCACTTACGGTAGGCAAAACCAAGACAATAACTGTGAAAAAAGCAGCGAAAGTAGTTGTTAAAAAGAAAACATTCAGCACTTCGAATAAGAAGATTGCCACTGTCACAAAAAAAGGAAAAGTGACAGCAAAAAGTGTCGGTAAGACAACGGTTAAGGTTAAAGTAAAGTACAAGAAGGGAAAAAATCTCAAAACTACTACTTTAAAATGCAAAGTAACGGTATCGGAATCTGCCTCAAAGAAACAAAAGACAGAACTGACGCAAACTCCGGATTCCGTGTCTGCAACACCAACAGCAAGTACGACACCAACAGAAACGGCGACAGCAAGTCCGAAACCGATGGAGAGCCAGAAACCAGAAGAAAGTCCCACACCAACAGAAACATCGACAGTAAATCCGGTACCTACAGCAAGCCAGACAACAACGGTGTCTCCAACACCAACAGCAACGCAGGAACCAACAGTTGAAGAAACCATAGATGATGCAACGGCGTTAAAAAAATTGATTGCCGAGCAGAGAGAGAAGGGGGCAACGGTTAGTGAAGATTTGGATAGTACACAGTATGAATGGGATGAGGAAGGAAATTTAATTGGCATTGCTTGGAGTAGTAGTTCTCTGAGTGGTGAAATTTCATTTGCAGATTTTAGCAAATTGAAATATTTATACTGCTGGAGTAATAAATTGAGTTCGATAGATGTGAGCCGGAACAAAGAGTTGCAACTTTTATATTGTGAAGAAAATAATCTAAGTTTACTGGATGTGAGTCAGAATAACTCATTAGAGTATTTGACTTGCGATAACAATGAACTGGACTCATTGGATGTGAGTAATAATGAAGTGTTGAAATATTTGACATGTAGAGATAACCACTTGGGTAAGTTAGATGTAGAAAATAATGTTGCGTTGACACTTTTGCGGTGTGACAGTAATGATTTGGAAGAAATAAATGTGAGTCAGAATAAATTATTGACGTTTTTAACTTGTAGCAATAATAATCTGAAAGAGTTGGATGTGAGACAGAATAACTCATTAGAGTATTTATATTGTGATGATAATAATTTGACTACATTGGATGTCAGTCAAAAGGAATCATTGGAGTATTTGAGTTGTGATTCTAATAATCTGAGCAAATTAGATGCAAGTCAAAATCCTGTATTGGAAAGCTTACATTGCTCTTATAATAAATTGAGTGAGTTGAATGTGGAAAATGACCTAGCATTGAAAGTTTTGTACTGCATTGATAACAATCTAGTCGGATTGGATGTAAGCACGAATACAGTATTAGATGAGTTTGTTTGTTCTGAAAATAAATTGAGTAAATTAGATGTGGAAAACAATATTGCGTTGACACTTTTGTGGTGTGATAAAAATAATTTGGAAGAAATAAATGTGAGTCAGAATACATCTCTGACGAGTTTGGCTTGTGGTAATAATAATCTGGAAGAGTTGGATGTGAGCCAGAATACATCATTGACATCCTTGTATTGCGAAAGCAACAAATTAACTACATTGGATGTAAGTAATTGTAAAGCATTAGTATCGTTATATTGTGATGAAGATGTTAATATAATAGGCCGTAGCAAACCATCTGTCAGTAAAAACGCAGATGAAGTAGAAGCATTGGAAAAATTGATTGACGAGTAGCAAGCACTGGGAGCAACTGTTAGTGATGATTTAGACAGTGAACAATATGGGTGGGATGATAAAGGAAATTTAATCAGCATTAATTGGGGTAATTGTTCTCTTAGTGGTGATATTTCATTTGCAGACTTTGGTAAATTGTCATATTTAAATTGTAGCAACAATAACCTGAGTTCACTGGATGTGAGTCGGAATACTGTATTGAACTATTTGAGTTGTAGTGTTAATAATCTTAGCGAATTGAATGTAAGCCGGAATGTGGCATTGGATACTTTTTTTGTAACGATAATAAGTTGGGCAAATTGGATGTAAGTAAAAACATAGCATTGACATTGTTGAGCTGTGATGGTAATGACATGAAGGAGTTGAAAATGGGTCAGAATACACTATTGACGAGATTGAATTGCAGTGATAATAGCTTGAGTTCACTAGATGTAAGCCAGAATACAGCATTGATGTATTTGATTTGCTATCATAACAATTTAGATGGATTGGATGTGAGCAAAAACACAGCATTGACATATTTAGTCTGTTATTATAATAATCTGAACAAATTGGATGTGAGCCAGAATGAATCACTGATATCTTTGGACTGCAGATATACAAATTTAAGTAAACTGGATGTAAGCAATTGTTTGAATTTGAGTTCACTGTCTTATGATGATGGAGTAACCATAATCGGCTACAACCAATAAATTTCGTATAGATACAGAGAAAATTAATAAACAGGGAGTGTCGGGGAAAGGAACTTTTTGTCTACGAAAGTCTAAGAAATTATGATTATGGAGGGCAACTGTAATTTCTTACAATCCCGACAGCGAATAATTCCCTAAAACAGAAAAATCAAAAACAAGGAGTGTCTGCGGAAGGCACTCCTTGTTTACTTCCTAAGGGGCTGTCTAAGAGGCTTCATGGTTTTTCTTGTCTTTTCCCTGTCTTTACGTTATACTAATTGGAGTAGTGATTACAGGAAGGATACAAAATTTTTGCCTATGAAACAATACAAAATGAAACCATTCACGCAGGCTCCGGCGATTCATGTTTCCGTACCCGGTTCGAAAAGCATAACAAACCGCGCTCTTTTGCTGGCGGCTTTGTCAGAGGGGAAAAGTGTATTAAAAGGGGTGCTGTTCAGCGAGGATTCCCGGGTGTTCATGGAGGCGTTGCAAACACTTGGCTATGCGGTGGATATAGAGGAAGAAAAAAGAGAAGTAAGCATTGTGGGACAGGGATGTCATATTCCTGTCAGTGATGTGTCCGTCTATGTGGGAAGTGCAGGGACAGCAGCCAGATTTCTGACTGCTTTTCTTGCGTTGTCGGGAGGACGGTATGAGGTGACTTCTTCGGAACAGATGAAAGGACGGCCCATGAGACCGCTGCTGGAGGCTTTGGAGCAGTTGGGAGCCGAGTTCGAATTTCAGGAGAAACCTTATTCTTTCCCATTTACCATATGTGGGAGACGAGAGGTAAGCTACGGGAAAGTAGAGCTGAATATCGATGCCAGCAGCCAATTTCTGAGTGCATTGCTGTTGAGCAGTGTCCTTGTGAAAGACGGCTTTCTTGTGCAGTTGACGGGAAAGCGGGATGCAAAAGCCTATGTGAAGATTTCCATGAAAATGATGGAGGAGTTTGGCTGTACAATGGAGCAGGAATCAGAAAATGAGTATCGATTGCTACCGGGACAGCGTTATCATGCAAGAGAGTACCAGATTGAGCCGGATGTTTCGGCAGCTTGTTATTTCTATGCCATGGCGGCGGTAAGCGGCGGTACGGCAATGGTCGATTATGTAAAGTTTGACAGCACGCAAGGGGACGTTAAGTTTTTAAAAGTGCTGGAGCAGATGGGATGTTCGCTTGAGGAGACGGAAAAGGGAATCCGCCTTAACGGAGTCGGCACACTTCATGGGGTGGATGTGAAAATGAGCGATTTTTCAGACCAGACAATGACATTGGCGGCAGTCGCTGTTTTTGCCGACAGCCCGACAAAGATTACCGGGGTGGCTCATATCCGAAGGCAGGAATCGGACCGCATAGCCGGTATCGTTACCGAATTGCGACGGCTTGGCATTCGGTGCGAAGAGGAGGAAGACGGTATCACGATTTATCCCGGCGGCATAGCAGCCGGCGAGCATAATCCTGTGGTGGTGCAAACTTATGAGGACCATCGGATGGCTATGGCATTTGCCATAATCGGCACGCGGGTTCCGGGTATTATTATCGACAATCCGATGTGTTGCAGCAAGACGTTTGAGAAGTATTTTGATATATTGACAAATCTGCATTTAAGATTAGAATAACTAGTGGAGGTAGTAGTGTGAAAAATAAATTTTTCACACGCAAATTTGTGCCTGCGGCCCAAAGTTTGCAGGTTATGGAAAGGCATGGTTATTAAAATGAAAAAGATAATGGATTTATTAAAGGATAAAGTGACAGAAGGCTTTGTTAAGGCAGGATATGACGAAAAATATGGATTTATCACTGTGTCAAACCGTCCGGATTTGTGCCAGTATCAGTGTAATGGCGCCATGGCTGCGGCAAAAGAGTATAAAAAGCCGCCATTTGTCATAGCCGGTGAGGTAGTGGCAAACCTTGAGAACGATTCTATGTTTGAAAAGATTGAGGCGGTAAATCCCGGATTTATCAATATAACCGTCAGCGGCGAGCTGCTTGCCGGTCAGGTGGAAAAAATGAGCCGGGAGGAGCGTTTTGGTGTGGAAACGCCGGAAAAGGCTAAGACGATTGTGATTGATTACGGCGGACCAAATGTGGCAAAACCGCTGCACGTTGGCCATCTTCGCTCGGCGGTCATTGGTGAGAGCGTGAAACGAATCTGCCGCTTTATGGGGGATAACGTCGTGGGGGACGTACATCTCGGTGACTGGGGCTTGCAGATTGGGTTGATTATTACAGAGTTGAAAAAACGTCAGCCGCAGCTCCCTTATTTTGATGAGGGGTTCACCGGAGAATACCCGGAGGAGGCACCGTTTACCATCAGTGATTTGGAGGAAATTTATCCGTATGCCAGCGGCTATTCGAAAGAGCATGAGGATTATCTGAAAGAGGCACAGGATGCCACTGCTTTGCTGCAGTATGGTCACAGAGGGTATCGTGCGTGGTGGCATCATATTTTGAATGTGTCCATTGCAGACTTGAAAAAGAATTATGAGAGATTGGATGTGGAATTTGACCTCTGGAAGAAGGAGAGTGACGCACAGCCATACATTCCTGATATGATTCAGAAATTAAAGGATGGCGGGTTTGCCTATCTCAGCGAGGGCGCTCTTGTGGTGGATGTGGCAGAAGAGAGTGATAAAAAAGAAGTGCCGCCATGCCTGATTGTAAAATCGAATGGTGCCACTTTATATGCGACCACTGATTTGGCGACGATTGTAGAGAGAGAGGAACTGTTTCATCCGGACCAGATTATTTATCTGGCAGATAAGCGTCAGACAATGCACTTTACACAGGTGTTCCGCGTGATAAAAAAGACCGGGCTTGTCAATCCGGATATGAAACTTGACTTTATCGGGTTTGGCACAATGAACGGTAAAGACGGCAAGCCGTTTAAGACGAGAGACGGCGGTGTGCTGCGTTTACAGGCTCTTCGTGAGGAAATCAATGAAGAGGTTTATAAGAAGATTATGGAAAACCGGGATTATTCCGAGGAAGAGGCAAGAGAAATTTCTGAAAAAGTAGGACTGGCTGCACTGAAATACGGCGACCTTTCCAATCAGGCTGCCAAAGATTATATTTTTGATATCGAAAGGTTTTCTTCTTTTGAGGGAAATACCGGCCCTTATATTTTGTATACGATTGTTCGAATTAAATCATTACGGAATAAATATTGTGAAAATGGCGGTGTCATAGAAGAAGATAAACCATTCCTCACTCCTGCCAGTGAAAGTGAGACAGGATTGTATCTTGTGTTAAATAAGTTCTCAGACATGATGGAATCGGCATACGGCGATTTGGCACCTCACCGGATTTGCCAGTATATATATGAATTGTCCGAGGCGTTCAATCACTTCTACCATGAGACGAAGATTCTGACGGAGGAGGACGCAGAACGGAAAAATTCATATTTGAGACTGATTGGTCTTGTCCAGAGAGTGCTGGAACAGTGTATTGATTTACTTGGATTTTCGGCACCGGACAGAATGTAGGGAAAGAAGGCAAAGGAAAATGTATAGAGAAACTGCTCGTTTGATTATGTATGGAAATATGGACAAGGATAGTATTCTGATGAAACTCAGCGACATTCTTGAAAAAGTGGAAAGACAAGACGATACAATTACAAAAGAAAAACTGGTGCGGGATGTGTACGACCAGATTTACCGCATACTGGATTTATCTACGAAATATGGCTTTGATAAGAATTTGTGGCAGTGCTACATTGCCTATCTTCTCGCCACAAATGAAAATCCCTTCAGTATTTTGTGTGAGACGGTTGGTGCCAGTAAAGATGGTTCGGTAAATAAAATTGTCAGACAGGATATGGAATGCTTCTATCATTTGTTTCACTATGATTTTTCTGCAGTGGAGGAATACCTTGGCGTGGACTGCTTTGATTTACTGTCCCACTATCACTCAATGGCAAAAGCGGAAAATACATATAATAAAAGTGTGAGCGAGAAAGTTCGAGGATTGGCAGAACAGCTGCTTGGGGCAAAAAATGCGGATGATATGTTTGACATTGTGACAAATTTCTATAAAAAATATGGTGTTGGCAAATTTGGTTTAAACAAAGCCTTTCGTGTTCTTCACAAGGGGGAGGAGGCAGTGCTTTCTCCGATTACACACACAAGTGATGTCCGTCTGGAGCATTTGATTGGCTATGAATTGCAGAAACAGCAGTTGATTGACAATACCGAGGCATTTGTAGAAGGTCGGAAGGCGAATAACTGTCTTTTGTTTGGTGACAGCGGTACGGGTAAATCTACCTGCATCAAGGCAATTTTAAATCAGTATTATGACAGGGGACTTCGGCTGATTGAGGTATATAAACATCAGTTTCAAGACCTTTCCAGTATTATTGAGCAGGTGAAAAACCGCAACTATAAATTTATTATTTACATGGATGACCTTTCTTTCGAGGAATTTGAGATAGAGTATAAATATTTGAAAGCGGTAATTGAGGGCGGCTTAGAGGTAAAACCGGATAATGTGCTGATTTACGCTACGTCAAACCGCCGTCACCTGATTCGGGAGACATGGAGTGACCGTTCTGATATGTCACAGGATGAGCTGCACCGTTCGGATACAATGCAGGAAAAACTGTCGCTGGTTGCCAGATTTGGTGTCAGCATTAACTTCAGCCGTCCGCAGAAAAAACAGTTTGACGATATTGTGCTGGGGCTGGCGAGGGAAAATCCGGAGATTACTTTGAGCGACGAAGAACTTTTGATGCAGGCAAATGCGTGGAGTTTGCGGAATGGCGGATATTCCGGGCGTGTGGCAGAGCAGTTTATCATTCATTTAAAATCGATTTCCAAATAAGGAAGGAATACAAAATATGTTTGAATGTTTTTACCCGGATGAAATAAAATCATCCGCTTACGTGATTGATTATGAAGGGTTGTACAAAGCCGGGTATCGGGGGCTGTTGTTTGACATTGACAATACGCTGGTGCCTCATGGGAAGGCAGCCACCAGTCAGGCGAAGGAGCTGTTTGCCCGATTAAAAAAAATAGGATTTTCCTGCGGGTTGATTTCTAACAATGACAAAGAACGGGTGGAGATGTTCAACAAGGAGATTGGTGTTCATACGGTAGTAAAGGCAAATAAACCGTCTACAAAGGGCTTTGAGCAGGCGTTACGCCTGATGGGGACGGACAAAAAGAATACCGTTTTTATCGGAGACCAGTTGTTCACCGATGTTTGGGGAGCAAAGAGAACCGGACTTCGGAATATTCTTGTAAAACCGATTGACAAACACGAAGAAATTCAGATTGTTCTGAAACGTCGTCTGGAATGGATTGTTTTGAGAGAATACAAGAAAAAGAGAAAGGAAAAGAGGAACCGCAATGAGTAGGGAATTAGGAAAAAAGATTTTGGCACAGTTGTCGGTGGACTCTCTTTTTCTGACGAGTCCTGCCAATATGAGGTATGTGTCCGGCTTTACCGGAGAGGGCTATGTGTATTTGTCGAAGGAGAAGGGAATTGTCGTGACCGACTCACGTTATACCATTGCTGCCGGAGAGGAGTGTCCGGGGTATCAGGTTGTGGAATGGGATAAAAAAGGATATTATTCTCCTCTGATTTCAGCACTCAAAGAAGACGGTGCGAAGGATATGGGGTTGGAAGACGCTCATATGACGCTCGGAGATTTTCATAAATTAGAGAATCAGTTGAAAGAAGAAGGACTGGAGAAGATTGAAATAAAAGAGATGGAAAACCGGGTTTCTGCCTTTCGCAGCCGTAAGACCGGAGAGGAGATTGAAAAAATCCGGCAGGCGGAGGCGATTGGTGACCGGGCGTTTACCAGACTGGTTCCGGAGCTGCGTCTTGGCATGACGGAAAAGCAGGTGGCTGCCCGGTTGGAATTTTACATGAAGGAGGAAGGGGCAGAAGGCTTTAGCTTTGATACCATTGCGGCGTCGGGGGTTCATTCTGCCATGCCTCATGCGGTTCCTACGGATAAAGTATTGGAGGAGGGGGATTTTCTGACGATGGATTTTGGCTGTCTGTACAAAGGATATTGTTCGGATATGACAAGAACAGTAGTCATGGGAAAAGCCTCGGATGAGCAGAAGAAAGTATATGAGACGGTATTAAAGGCACAGGAGACTGCCTTGCAGGGGATACGCCCCGGCATGACAGGAAAAGAAGTGGACGCATTGGCGAGAGAGGTGATTGAAAAAGCCGGTTATGGAAAACAGTTCGGTCATTCTCTTGGCCATTCGGTAGGCTTGGAAATTCACGAGAAACCACTCTTTTCTTCAAAAGAGGAGACGGTAATCCGGCCGGGGATGGTGATTACTGTGGAGCCGGGAATTTATATAGAAGGTTTTGGCGGCGTCCGGATTGAAGATGTGGTGGTCATTACCGAGGATGGCTGTGAAAATATTACACATTCCCCGAAGAATTTAATTGAACGGCAAGGCTAGAAGGGAGGATAACGAACCATGAGACCAAAGATATGTATTCCCATTGTGGCGTCTCTTCGTGACGCTGTCATGCGGGAGGCATCACAGATAAACGAACTCCCGGTAGAGATGGTGGAGTGGCGAATGGACTTTTATGCCGGTTATGAGAGGGAAATCAACAGTATCATAAGAGAGCTGAAGGGCATATTAAAAGAAAAAGAGTTAATCGTCACTCTCCGCACCGAGTACGAGGGCGGTGAAAAAAATGGCTCCCGCTTTGATTATTTTCAAATGATTCAGAAGATTTTAGAAGAAGGATTGGCTGATTATGTAGACGTGGAGATTGACCGGGACGCTGAACGGCTTGAACAGATTCGGGAAATGTATCGGCACAGTAAAACGAAAATTATCGGTTCCTATCACGATTTTCATCGTACACCGGAAAAGAGAGAGATTGTAGAAAAACTGAAAAAAGCAGAAAAATGTGGCTGTGATATAGGGAAATTAGCTTGTATGCCGACAAATGCCGGAGATGTGGATGTTCTTTTGGAGGCAACTGCCCAAATGAAGGAGGAATGTCCGGACTACCCGATTATTACCATGTCCATGGGTGAGCTTGGGGAACCGTCCAGACTGTATGGCGGTCTGTATGGCTCGGAGGTTTCCTTTGGGTGCAGGGAGCAATGCTCGGCACCGGGGCAGATTTCCTGCGAGAAAATGATTGAGGTATTCGATAAAATTTACGCAGGAAAAAAACACATTATACTAATCGGTTTTATGGGCGTGGGAAAATCCACGATTTCAAAAGAATTGTTTTATCGTTCCGGCAAGCCGGAGGTGGATACGGACCGCTGGCTTGAGGAGAATGAGGGAAGAAGCATTCACCGGATTTTCGAGGAGGACGGAGAGGAGTATTTCCGGCAAAAAGAAACGGCAATGATTGACGAGCTGGGGAAAATGAAATCTTCTATCATTTCTTGTGGCGGCGGTATGGCTTTGCGGCAATTAAATGTCCGTAAACTACAGGCGTTAGGGGAGATTGTTCTTCTGACGGCAAGCCCGGAGAGCATTTATGAGAGGGTAAAGGATACGACGAACCGTCCTTTGCTGAATGGAAATATGAATGTGGACTACATAAGGCAGATGATGGAAAAGCGAAGACCTTATTATGAAAAGGCCGCCACTGTGGTCGTTTCCACAGAGAATCGGATGATTCATGATATTGCGAAAGAAATACTTGAAAAATGATGTAAAATAAAATAAAATAGAGAAAGAAGCATGCGAAGTAAATGCAGTTTTACGGCGGAAAGAGAGGAAATTATGGTATCAGCAGGAGATTTTAGAAACGGTTTGACAGTAGAGATTGATGGAACCGTATATCAAATTATTGAATTTCAGCATGTAAAACCTGGGAAAGGAGCTGCGTTCGTTCGCACAAAGCTGAAGAACGTCGTAGACGGCGGTGTCGTAGAAAAGACATTCCGTCCTACTGAGAAATATCCACAGGCTCATATTGACAAACAGGACATGCAGTATTTATACAATGATGGAGAAATGTACAATTTCATGGACAATGAGACTTATGAGCAGATTGCTTTGACCGAGGAGAAGGTCGGAGATTCCATGAAATTTGTAAAAGAGAATGACAATGTAAAGATGGTATCTTATAAAGGAAATATCTTTGCTATCGAGCCGCCGATGTTCGCTGAGCTGGAGGTTACAGAGACGGAGCCGGGTGTAAAAGGTGATACAGCGACAAACGTTACCAAACCGGCTACAGTTGAGACGGGAGCACAGGTTGCCGTACCGATTTTCGTAAATCAGGGCGACAAAATTCAGATTGATACCCGTACAGGCGAGTACTTAAAGAGACTGTAAGTTTTTTGTGATTTGCTATATATAAAAAACCGGAACTGAAAATGTTCCGGTTTTTTATATGCTTTAAACTGTTATCGAGAGTGTAAAATAAAGTGTGTAAGTTACCGGTAACAAACTTGTGCACTTTATTT
>CAZFHT010000061.1:0-12369 GCA_964518785.1 uncultured Eubacterium sp. | reverse complement strand
ATGGCTATGAATCCGGGATATGTGGAAGAGGAAATATCCGGTATTCCGACGTTCGAGCCTTCTTATCACCTTCCGGCACTGTGGATTACGGAAAGTCAGAGAGAACGTGCCGAATCCCTTGGCTACACCGTAGTGGACCCGCCTTCCATCATTGCCACGCATTTGACGGAAGTGATTCGTTCCCACTTAGCTGAACTGTTGACAAGACAGGATGTACAGAATTTGATAAACAATGTTCAAGAGGCAAACACAACACTGATTTCGGAGCTTGTCCCGAAATTGCTCAGTGTTGGTGAGATACAAAAGGTATTGCAAAATCTTTTGGCAGAAGGAATTTCCATTCGGGATCTTGTGACGATATTTGAAACCTTGGCAGATTATGCCGCTACGACACATGATACCGATATTTTGACGGAATATGCAAGACAGAATCTGAAGAGAGCCATTTCAAACCAGTATTTCTTCAGTAATGAGCCAACCAGTGTCGTTACGCTGGATCCAAAGGTGGAGCAGGAAATTATGAACGCAGTAAAGCAGACAGAACAGGGTTCTTACCTTGCGCTGGATCCGGATTACACCCAAAAGCTTATGACCTCCTTGCAGGAGGAGACAGGTAAGCTGGAGGAATTGGGGAGAACGCCGATTATTATTACGTCCCCAATCGTCAGGATGTATTTTAAAAAGCTGACGACAGAGCAATTTAAAAATTTGCATGTATTATCATATAATGAGATTGACTCGGATGTAGAACTACAATCAGTTGGGATGGTGACAGTTGAATGATTATAAAAAAATTTCTAGCAGGAACAGAGCAGGACGCCATAGAGATGGCAAAACAGGAATTGGGCAGTAATGCTGTTGTGATGAATATTAAGAAAATTCGTCCGAAAGGGCTGGCGAAAATCTTTATGCGTTCCAAAGTGGAGGTGACGGCTGCGGTTGATGAGGAGCCGGGCAGCTCTGTACAGCAGGGAAATGAGCAGGGAAAAGCCGGGGTATCCGGAGCAAAAGATGACCTTTTTGTTAATGTACCTCCTATGCCGGAGAAAAGAGACGAGGAGAAAAATTTACAGGATAAAATAGAAAAGTTGGAAAGCCTTCTGGCAAAGCAGTTGAATAAACAGGACGATGTGAGCGGGTATCGAACAACCGAGACAGAGGACATGCCGGTGGTAAAGGCAGTACCGAAGGATGAGGAGAGAGCAGCGGCGTGTAAGGAATTGATTCACAAACAACTGCTTATGAATGAGGTAGACGAAGAGATTGCTGACTCCATCATTCGTGCGGTTGAACAGTCTCTCCCGGCAAATGCCGGAGTTGACCAGATTTTAACCAGTGTATATCAGAAAATTATTCTTATGCTGGAGCAACCATATTTGATCGAGATTCCGGAAAAGAGCAGCAGTACAAGATTTGTGTTTTTTCTTGGCACCACCGGAGTGGGAAAAACAACTACGATTGCGAAAATCGCCTCAATGCTGAAATTGGAAAAGAAAGCGAACATTGCTTTGGTGACCGCAGACACTTACCGTATTGCGGCAGTGGAGCAGTTAAAGACCTATGCAAATATTTTGTCTGTTCCGCTGGAGGTTATTTATAGTCCGGAGGAGCTGGGAAATTCATTGGAGGAGTTAAATCAGTATGATGTGTGCCTTGTCGATACGGCAGGATGTTCCCACCGGGATAAAAATCAGGTGGAGGGGATTCGCCAGCTGATTGAACAGGTGCCGATTCGTTCCAGACAAGTTTATCTTGTATTAAATTCCGGAGCGAAGTATAATGATTTGAAAGAAATTGCAAAGGTGTATTCGGATATGACTGATTTTAGTATTATCTTTACAAAATTAGACGAGACATCCTCTGCCGGAGCAATATTGAATATGCATGTAAAAACAAAGTGTCCTCTGTCTTATGTCACATGGGGACAAAATGTACCAGATGATATTGGCGAATTCGATCCTCAGAAAATCGCAAAAAAACTTTTAGGAGACAACGTGAAAAACTAGTTAGTTGAAGGGCAGAAAGAGAAAGGAAGAGAAAGAATGGATCAGGCTGAAGGATTAAGAAACATTATAAAGAGACAGGAAGTACAGCCGAAGATGGCGACAGCAAGGGTAATCACTGTCACCTCCGGTAAGGGTGGTGTCGGTAAAACAAGCGTTTCCGTAAACCTTGCCGTCACGCTGAGCCGCATGGGAAAAAAGGTTGTTTTGCTAGATGCCGATTTTGGACTTGCCAATGTTGAGATTATGCTGGGGATTCGCCCGAAGTATAATCTGTCAGATTTGATGTTCCATGGAAAAAGCATTACGGATATTATTGC
This sequence comes from uncultured Eubacterium sp., assembly GCA_964518785.1. Lineage (GTDB taxonomy): Bacteria > Bacillota > Clostridia > Lachnospirales > Lachnospiraceae > Eubacterium_F. Next base: position 10,046 of record CAZFHT010000061.1, on the reverse strand, counting down.
ATATGGACCGGAAAATATCGGATTCGTTTCAGGTGGTTCCGGTATTAATGAAATGGCAAATCTGACGAGAGAGCAGGTGTTCCGTCTTGTTCAAAAACTGGAGGAGCTGGATCAGATGGCTGATGTGATTATCGTTGATACCGGAGCCGGAATTGGGGATGCCGTATTGGAGTTTGTGGCAGCCAGTGAAGAGGTGCTTTTGGTGGCGACACCGGAACCGACATCGATTACCGATGCCTATGCATTGTTAAAATCGTTAAACCGCTGTTCGTCTTACCGTCCGGGAAAGACGGTCGTGAAGATGATTGCCAATCAGGTGCGGGATAACAAGGATGCCACTCAGCTTTTTTCAAAAATCGGTGTTGTGGTAAATCGGTTTTTGAATATTGAAGTTGAATTTCTCGGTGCGATTCCGTATGATAGCAATGTGCCAAGGGCAATCATGAAACAGCAGCCGATAACGATTGCCGCACCGAACTCCAATGCGGCGAAGGCAGTAAGACAGATTGCAGATAAGTTGGAAAAGAAAGAAGAGAGTGAAAAATCGCGGTTGGGCATTATGAGTTTGTTTAGCAGTGTGATTCGAATGAAGTTTAACCGTTAAAAAAAGCGTGAGGAAAGGAGATGGGTTAAGATGGCTCCATTGCAGATTGGTGACAAAATACAATTGAGACATACGGCAAGTGCGTTTGGACGGACATTGTCGGAAAATATATACAGCAGCCAAATATTGGACTATGATGAAAAAAATACATTAAAAGTGTCCATGCCGATATCGGAGGGGCGGATTATTCCTCTGGAGGTAGGGGATGATTACCAAATTTGTTTTTTTACAGAGAGCGGGTTATTCCGCTGTGAAGGTCGGATTCAAAACCGATATACAGAGGAGAATATGTATGTTATGGACATATTCATGATTTCTGCATTGAAAAAATATCAGCGGCGTCAGTTTTATCGGTTGGACTGCATTGTGGATTTTCAGCTCCGCATTGTGTCAGAAACTGAGCAGCGGTTAAGAAAGCGTCTCGAAGAGAAAAAGAATATGAGTGAAGAGGATGAAGAGAAAATACAAAAGTTATTAGAGAAGATGCCAAAAGAGTGGAAGGATGCCATCATATCTGACCTCAGTGGGGGCGGTATCCGGTTTTGTAGCAGGACAGAACTTCCGAGAAATTCTGTTGTAGAGGCAATCGTGCCGTTGACATTTGAGAATGGTGTTGTTAATACTAAACTTATTGTGAAAATATTGTCTTGTGATTACCACGAAAATATGAGAACAACTTTTGAGATACGAGGAGAATTTGTGGGCCTGACCGATACGGTTCGGGAGCTTATTGTACAATACGTGTTTGAACAGCAGCGCAGAAGGATGAGAAAGGAGTAATACTCCATGAGAAAAAAAATATTAGTAATTGATGACTCTGCACTCATGAGAAGAGTGTTATCTGATATAATAAACGCAGATGATAAGTTGACAGTAAGTGACATGGCTTGCAGCGGTATGCAGGCGTTGGAGTTTTTAGTCCAAGGAAAACGATATGACATCATATTAGTGGACATTCAGATGCCGAAAATGGATGGTATTGAATTTCTGAAAGCGATGCAGCGTAATGAGATTGACATCCCGGTACTGGTAGTCAGCTCCGCTATTCGTGATGACCCGGATAAAATCGTGGAGGCATTGGAGCTGGGAGCTTTGGATTTTGTGGAAAAGCCTGCCGGAACCGTAGGCAAAAACTATGCAGAGTTTCATGATTCAATTCTGGCAAAAGTATATCCTGCCTGTGGTCTTGGAATTTACCCTGCTGTGGCGAGAAATTTGAAATCGAACATTGGCAGGGGACTGCAAAAGAATGTTCCATCGGCAAAAAAGAAGACGTTTTCAGCGGTTAGCGGTCATAAGCTTGCATTTATTGCTTCCTCCACCGGAGGACCAAAAGCGTTACAGTCGGTAGTTCCACTGTTCCCTGCTGATTTTCCTTATCCGCTTGTTGTTGTTCAGCATATGCCGGCAGGTTTTACAAAATCTCTGGCAGAACGTCTGGACCAGTTAAGTAATTTACGGGTAAAGGAGGCGGCAGATGGAGAAATTCTTCAAAGAGGTGTGGCTTACATCGCCCAAGGAGGAAAACAGTGTGAATTAGTGCAACAATCATCCGAAAAGTATTCCCTTTCAGTGAATGACAAACCGCCGCGGGGAGGACTTCGTCCTTGTGCGGACATTTTTCTGGAATCTCTCGTTGACACGTCTCTGGAAGAGATTGTCTGTGGGGTTTTGACCGGAATGGGCAGTGATGCGACAATGGGAATCTTGCAACTAAAGAAACATAAAAAAGTAAAGGTGGCAGCCCAGGACGAAGCTACTTGTGTTGTTTACGGTATGCCGAGAGCAGCGTACGTCGCAGGTGTTGTGGATGAAAGGGTGCCTCTTGAAAAGGTAGCAGGAACAATGCTAAAACAATTAGGAGTGTGAAAGTATGGATACAAGTCAATATTTGGATTTATTTATTGATGAAACAAAAGAGCATTTGCAAAGTCTGAACGAGCATATTCTGACATTGGAGAAAGAACCGGAGGATGCGGATACGATTAACGAAATCTTTCGTGCGGCTCATACATTAAAGGGTATGGCTGGTACGATGGGCTTCACCCGTATGCAGCGTTTGACACATGATTTGGAAAATGTATTTTCTGAGATTCGCAATGGAAATATGAAGGCGAACGAAAAGCTGATTGACGTACTTTTTCGTGGATTAGATGCCTTGGAATCCTATCTTGGAGTGATTTCCAGTGAAGGAAACGAGGGTACCGAGGACAACGAGGACATTATTCAAGATTTAAATGCTTTGTTGGAAGAGCAGGGTGGTACGAGTGCCGGCGCTGCTCCGGCAAAACCGAAAGAGGAGAAAAAGGCAGAACCGAAACCGGCCGCTGCTCCGGTGGTGGATGAAAAAGCAAAATATAATCAGATTGAAGTTTCGGAATTTGAAATTTCTGCTATTCAGTCAGCGAAAGAGGAAGGAAAAAATATTTTTGGAATTACCGTATATCTTCAGGAAAGCTGTATTTTGAAAGCTGCCAGAGCTTTTTTGGTATTCAAATCCGTAGAAATGAAGGGAGAACTTGTTAAGTCTGTTCCTTCGACGGATAAAATCGAAGATGAAGAGTTCGAATTTGATTTTAGCTGGATTCTTGCTACAACCGAAGACAAAGACACTGTTGAAACACTGATACGGAATGTATCAGAGGTAGAAGAAGTATATATTGGTGATTATGTTCTTCCGGCAACTGAAACGGTTGAGGAAAAACAGGCGGAAGAGCCGGTAAAAGAGCCGGAGAAGAAAGAGGAGCCGGCAAAAGAACCGGAGAAGAAGGCGGCTCCGGAGAAAAAAGCAGAGGAGACGGCAGAGAAACCGAAGAAGGGAAAAGCCAAGGTTGGCAGCCGTTCGGTTCGTGTCGATATTGATAAACTGGATAATCTGATGAATCTTGTCAGTGAGTTGATTATTGCAAAGAATGGACTTGTTTCGGCAGGAGCAGTAGATTCCACTCAGGAGGAAAATGTTCAGGCGTTCCACGAACAGATTGAGTATTTGGAGAGAGTAACCACAAATCTTCATGAATCTGTTATGAAGGTGCGAATGGTACCAATCGACAGCGTTGTAAACCGGTTCCCTCGTATGGTGCGTGATTTGAACCGTAAGCTGAATAAAAAGATGGAATTACATATGACTGGTGAGGAGACAGAGCTTGACCGTACCGTTATTGACGAAATCGGTGACCCTCTTATGCACTTGATTCGTAATTCGGCTGACCATGGTTTGGAGAGCAACGAAGAACGTGTCCGTCTCGGTAAGCCGGAGGTAGGATCGATTTTCCTCGACGCTTATCAGGATGGTAATAACGTCGTCATTGAAGTTCGGGATGACGGTGCCGGAATCAATGTGGAAAAAGTTCGGAAAAAAGCACTGGAAAAAGGTACAATTACAGAAAAACAGGCAGAGACGATGACAGACAATGATTACATTGATTTGTTGTTCCAGCCAAGTTTTTCTACCGCAGATAAAATTACGGATGTGTCCGGACGAGGGGTTGGTCTGGATGTAGTTAAGACGAATATTGAGGCACTCGGCGGCAGTATCACTGCTCGGACAATAGCAGGAGAGGGAAGTACCTTCACGATTCAGCTTCCTTTGACACTGGCGATTATTCAGGCTTTGATGGTTATTGTCGGAGATGAAAAATACGCCATTCCGCTTGGCAGTATTGATGGTATTGAGGATATTCCGAAAGAAGATATTTGTCTGGTACAGTCCAAAGAAGTAATTCATCTGAGGGGTAATGTAATTCCGATTTTGCGGCTTCATGAACTTCTTGGCGTGGAAAAAGAAGAAGACCCGGATTCCTTTGTTATTGTTGTTGTTAAGAAGGGTGAACAGAAAGTGGGACTGCTTGTTGACAGCCTCATTGGACAGCAGGAGACGGTTATTAAGTCTCTGGGACATCATATCACTTATGAGAAACTTTTCAGTGGTGCAACAATTCTTGGAGACGGCGAAGTTGCATTGATTCTTGATACCAATACTTTGATATAGGGGGTGCCGACATGGATGATTTATTAAATGAAGTGGACGCAGTAGAAGAAATTCAGTACATTGTTGTAAAATTAGGTGATGAGCTGTATGGTATTCAGATTGACTATGTTGACAATATTGTCCGTATGCAGCAGATTACCAGAGTACCGAAATCTCAGCCATATTATGTAGGTGTTATTAACCTGAGAGGTGAGGTAGTACCGATTATGAGTCTTCGAAGAAGATTCGATTTGGAAAATGATGTGTATGCGACCTCGTCCCGCATCATCATTATCCGTCTGGAAGACCAATCAATGATTGGGTTTATTGTTGATGAAGTGCGGGAGGTTGTAAATATTGATCCGAGAACTGTCGAAAAGCCGGCATTTAAACTGGATGAAAAAAATGCTTCTTACCTTGCCGGTATTGGGAAAAATGGTGAAAGCCTGATTTCCTTGTTGGATATCGAGGCTGTGGTAGAGGAAGAAAAGAAGTATGAATGATGATATGATACATGTGGGGATGGCAGATTACAAACTGTGTAATTCGCCTACGCAAATAACAACCCACGGCCTTGGTTCCTGTCTGGGGGTTGTTATCTATGAGAGAACAACGGGAATCTGTGGAATGGCTCATGTCATGCTGCCGGACAGCAGCAGAATATCTACGGATACAAACCGAAAGAAATTTGCCGATACTTGTTTGCAGGATATGTACGAGGATTTACTTCGGCGTCATGTAAACAAAGACCGGATGGCTGCCAAAATTGCCGGAGGGGCGAAAATGTTTTCTTATCGCTCCTCTAACGAATTTCTGAATATTGGGGCACAAAATTATGTGGCAGTGTGTAAAAAACTTGCGGGCTTTAACATTCCCATCTTGGCAGAGGATGTAGGTGATACCTGTAGCCGGACGATTATTTTTGACCCGGCTACAGAGAAACTGTCCGTCCGTGTAGTGAGACAAATGGGGATTGAAGAGTATATAATCTGATTTGAGGTGTAATCATATATGAAATATCGCTATATACCGGCATTTGTTATGCTTTTTGCCGGATTGATTTGTTGTCTCCTCAGTGTAGTTCAGCACTGGCCGGTGGAGATGAGCCTGATTGTTTTAGTTATTGTTCTTGTCGTATTTTACATCATTGGACAGATTGCTGCACAGATTATCGGGAAAGTTCATGCGGAGCAGCTGGCAATGGAAGAGGCAGAGAGAAAGCGTCTCGAGGCAGAAGAATTGAAGAGACAGCAGGAAGAAGAGATGGCAAAAGCCAAAGAGAAAGCCAAAGAAACAGAAGAAGAAAATCAGGAATGATACAGGGGGAAGGCTAGCGTATGAAAGAATCGGAAAGAAAGAAATTATGGGATCGTTATAGTGAGACAAAATCACCGGAGATACGGGAACAGTTGATACTGGAGTACGCCAACGTCGTTAATTTGGTTGCCGGACGTCTCAATATGTATTTGGGATATACAGTAGAGTATGATGATCTTGTTGGCTATGGGATTTTTGGCTTAATCGATGCCATTGATAAATTTGACATGGGAAAGGATGTCAAGTTTGAGACCTATGCAAGTCTTCGAATCCGGGGAGCGATTCTGGACCAGATTCGAAAGATGGATTGGATTCCCCGCACTTTGCGTCAGAAACAAAAACGGATGGATTCGGCAGTGGCAAAGCTGGAAAGTGTCCATGGAAGACCTGCTACCAGTGATGAGATTGCCCAAGAGTTGGGAATTTCAAAAGAAGAATATGAAGGATGGCGTTCCGAGGCGGAGTTTACGAATTTGGTTTCTTTGGATGATTATTTGGAACAGGGGAGCGAGGGGAGACTGGAAACCTTTGGTTCAAAGTTTCAGCAGCCGGAGGAAAAAGTTCAAAAGGAAGAACTCAAGAAAATGCTTGTAGAGGCATTGCAGACATTGACTGAAAAAGAACAGAGAGTAATTACTTTTTATTATTATGAAGAATTGACATTAAAGGAAATCAGTGAAATTCTGAGTGTTTCAGAATCCCGCGTGTCTCAGCTCCACACAAAGGCACTGCATAAGATAAAGAATTATCTGGGGGATTCTGTGGATTTTCTGAACCTATTTTAATACATGCCATAGAAATGGAGGAGAAAGAATACATGGCGGCAAACGCTTATTTTGAAATCATCAACAAAGACGGAAAGATGTGGCTGCAGGTTCACCCACCGGAGGGGGAAGGCGACATGGTTCAGCTAGACGAGATAATTTGTTATTTGGATTTAATCGCTTTTCCAGAGTATGATGCGGTGGAGCTTGGAAATTATCTCAAAAAAGAAAATTTTCAAGAACCTTATCTGTTAAGTCATTCTGAAATCATACCAGAGAGAGAACGTTGTGTTGTCAATATTTTGGGGAGTGGAGAACGCGCACTGGCACGTTTTTATCCTCCGACTACCGGAGGGGCATTGTTGACGGAAAGTGATATTGTCAGTGATTTACGCATGGCGGGAATCAAACATGGAATCAAAAAGAAAGCTATCCAGCATTTCTTGACGAATCACTTGTATTGCCGGGACTACATTATTGCGGAGGCGACACCGCCTGTGCAGGGACATGATGCAAGTATCCGGTATTTTTTTGATTTGAATACAACGGCGAAACCAAAATTGAATGAAGATGGGAGTGTGGATTTTCACCAGTTGGGGAATATTAAATCCATTCAGGCAGGGGATAAGCTGGCTACCCTGACTGTGGCAGATAAGGGACGTCCGGGTATATCGGTGACGGGTACCCGACTTATGCCTAAAAAAGTAAAAAACAAACATTTGCGGTACGGACGCAATATCACTCTTTCTGAAGATAAGTGTACGATTTATTCAGAAACCGCCGGTCATGTGACACTGGTGGATGATATGGTTATGGTATCTGATGTCTACCGGGTTCCGGCAAATGTGGACGCCTCCACCGGAGATATTGATTACAACGGAACGGTAGAAGTGACAGGAAACGTAAATACCGGGTTTAAAATCAAGGCAGAAGGGGATATCGTTGTCAACGGCGTTGTAGAGGGTGCGACTTTGATTTCCGGCGGCAACATTGTACTGAAACGGGGAATTCAGGGAATGGACCGGGGGGAATTGCAGGCAGAGGGAAGTGTTACTGCTAAGTTTATCGAAAATTCCAAAGTAAAATGTAAGGGAGAAGTAAAGGCAGACGCGATATTGCACAGTACGGTAGAGTGTCGTGAGGATGTGGATGTGCTTGGGAAAAAAGGGCTGGTTAACGGCGGCTCTGTACACACCTACGGTAATATTCATGCAACAACCCTTGGCTCTACCATGGGAGCCGTTACCGATATTGAGATTATATCCGATATCGACCTGATGAAACGTGCCAATCAGTTAAAGGAGGACATTGAGGAAAAAGAGGAACTACTCGCCAAGATTGACAGGGTAGCAGATACGGTGAAAAGGCAGGTGGCAGGTCACCAGGAGGTAATGCCGGAGCAGATGGCTTACATAAAAAATGCAGTGAAAAATAAACCGATTTACATAAAAGAATTGAAGGAAATGAAGAGGGAACGGGAGAGCCTTCTCACAAGAATTGAGAAAAATAAAAATGCTTGTGTCAAAGTAGAGGATACCGCACATTACGGAGTGCGCATATCCATTAAGGACGCCACGAGAAATGTCCATGATAACATCTCGCACAGCAAATTTGTGAAGGATGGAGCCGATGTCAAATACGTGGGATTGTACTAGTACAGCGGCTTTGGTCTGGTTAGCAAGAAACCGTAGTACTAAAGTGTAGTAACTCGGAACAGTAACTCAGGTTAGGAGTGATGTAAAATGATTAATTCCGTTGATTTTGCAACAATGCTGCCTCGAACTGCCGAGGCTGCCGACGTGCAGGGGCGGGAGGACAGCCAGAACCAGCACGCAGCAGAGCAGACGGCGATTCAGTTTGAAAAAAACACACAACAAGAGGCTCAACAGACAGTGGAGACGCAGCAGAGCGAGACAGAAGATTATGACCGGGAGAGTGAAGGCGGTAATGCCGGTTCTTCCTCCGGCAGAAGAAAAAGGAAAAATGAAAAAAACAAGAAGGAGGCACCGATGGCGCCCCGTTCTAACAGCAGTTTTGACATTATGATTTAGAAAAGAAGAGGTTGTTATGACAGCAGTTGAAATCGTTATACTTATAGTTGGATTTTTTTGTATCTGTATCAGTTTTTTCCTATCAGGGAAAGAGGACGGAACAAGTTTGGAAACGGAGGATGGGCGAGTGACGTCTACGCTCTGGACAGAGAAAGAAGAGGAGGTCATCCGGGAGCGTATTCGGGAAATCACAGAAACATACCAGAGTGAACTGGTAGACCAGACCGAAGACCGCATGAATCGTCTTTGCAATGAAAAAATTATGGCGATTGATGAATTTTCCCAGCAATTGCTGGAGAAGATTGAGACAAATCATCAGGAAGTTGTATTTATGTACAATATGCTGAACGAGAAAGAAAGTGAAGTCGGCAAGATTGTCACGAAACCTTCCTCTCGGATTGCCGAAGAAAAAGAAGACAAACAAGAGGAAAAGGCGGTAGAAAAGCCGAAGAAGACGTCCGGCAGAAAGAAAGACAACAAGGCGAATCGTGAATCTGAGAAATCAAAGGGTTCTAAGAATACCGAGGACTTTAAGGACTCCTATGAATCCAAGGATGCAGGTGAGTCTCAGACGCAGGAAAGCACAGAGGCTCCGGACAATGACAGTGTAAATGCGCAGATTCAAAAAATGCACCGGGAAGGCAAGTCTGTATTGGAGATTTCCAAAGCTCTGAACATTGGTCAGGGTGAAGTGAAGTTAGTGATAGCACTATACGGAGGCAGGAGGCAATGAAAAATATGAAATATTTTTTGAGAGGTTTAGGAACCGGATTACTCGTTGCCGCCATTGTTCTCTGCACCAGCTACCGGAAAAGCAATTCCGAGGTTAATGTAGTGGAACAAGCAAAAGAACTGGGTATGGTATTTCCGGAAGGGACGGAATCCCCCGACCAGCCGACAGAAACTCCTGCTGTCGACAGCGGGGCAGCGGTGACTACTGCATCGGACGACAGCGATAAGGCAGAAAAAAAAGCAACGGAAAGTCCGGATTCCACAAAAAAGCCAACGGCGACGAAAAAGCCGAAGACGACGAAAAAATCGAAAGCAACAGAAAAACCGAATGAAACGATTACTGTTACGATTCGGGATGCCAGCCAGTCCGGTTCTGTGGCAAAGGAACTGGAGAAGGCAGGGGTGGTAGATGACGCTGACGCTTTTGATAAGTATTTGGTGGAAAACGGATATGGGAAAAAGGTGCGTGGGGGAATTTATAAGATTACGAAGGGAACGTCTTATGAGGAGATTGCTAAAATGCTCACTCATGCAAAATCGTAAAAAATTGCTTGCGTTTTCCCTTTTGTTATGATAAGATAAATCGGATTGAAAAAATCACATCGGCA
>CAZFHT010000060.1:0-12687 GCA_964518785.1 uncultured Eubacterium sp. | reverse complement strand
CCCATCCATGATACATATCGCCCTCATACACCTGCATGAATTCTTTAAAAGTCAATGGATAGATATGAATTTCATCGCCTCTTCCCCGAAACTCTGTAATAACATCCTTTGAAAGAAATTTGGAATTACTACCGGTTACATACACATCCACATTTTTAATGTGAAGTAATGAATTCAATACTTCTTCAAATTCTTCCAATAATTGAACCTCATCCAGCAAAATATAATACTGTTTTTCGTCCACAATGCAGGACTCAATATAATCCAAAATAATATCCGGATCTCTATATTTCTTATTCTGTCTTTTGTCCAATTCAATTTCAAGAATATGCCGCTCATCAATGCCTTGCTCTAATAAATAATTTTTAAAAATTGTAAAAATCAAATATGATTTCCCACACCGCCTGATTCCGGTCACAACCTTAACCATACCATTATGCATTCTATCTATTAAATCATTCAAATACTTATCCCTATTAATGTTCATCGCAAAACTCCTTATTGAATATTTTTGACATTTATGACGTTTTTACTCAAAATTATTATACATCTTCATTCTTAAAACATCAATGAAACATTGAATATTTTTGACATTTTCGACAAATTTATTCATATCTTTCCATTTCATCTTATCATAGTATTGTGGAATAAAAAGGCACTCCGACAGAAATATTTACCGGAATGCCCTCTATAAGTTTGGACTCTATTAAATTATTTTTAGGCTTATGTTTCGTTTGTATCTGTAATTACGGTGTTGCCACTCTCCTCGTCAGAAGTGGTGTCACTCTCCTCACGGCTCTTAATCTCAGCATTGTAAACCACCATTTCTTTGCATCCGAATCCCATTTCTGCTGTTTATACATTTGTTAATCAGTCAGATACCGCATGACGATTTATTTAGAATGAACGGACACTTTTCCCGTCACAGTACAACACGTATATAATACTGCTGCAATACGTTTGTATTATATACGTGTTACTCATTCATTGCTTTAAAACCGAACAAAATGTAACACTCCCCCTATTTTAAGACCTGCTTACACACTCCCTGCAAACAGCACTTGTCACAGTAGGGTTTTCGTGCTGTACACACTTCTCTGCCATGGTTTACAAGGCGGTGGCAGAAGTCACTCCCTTTTTCTCCCGGTATCACCTTCCAGAGAGCCATCTCCACTTTTTTCGGCTCTTTGATGCCGTCTACAAGCCCCATCCGGTTTACGAGCCGGATACAGTGGGTGTCGGTAACAATGGCTGGTTTGCCGAAAACATCTCCCATAATCAGATTAGCACTTTTTCGCCCTACTCCCGGCAGAGACAACAGTGCATCAAAATCGTCCGGCACATTGCCGTCGTATTTCTCTACTAACACGTTCATGCACTTATGAATATCTCTCGCCTTACTTCTTCCCAGACCGCAAGGTTTCACAATCTCCTCGATTTCCTCCGGCGTTGCCTCCGCTAACGCCTGCGGCGTGGGATACTTAGCATACAAATCCTGCACCACCACATTTACTCTGGCGTCGGTGCACTGTGCGGCAAGGCGTACACTGACAAGCAGTTTCCATGCCTCATCATAATCCAATGTGCAGTCAGCCAAAGGATATTCTTTTTCTAACCTTGCAATAATCTCCAACGCCCGCTGTTTTTTTGTCATTGGTGACACTTCCTTTTTCTGTTACTGTTACTTGTGTACCGAACCGGCAGCACTTACACCGGAACATTTTCCACGAAATAATCAATATACTCCCAGATTTCCTCTTTTCCGGACTTGCTCACTGCGGAAAACGGAATAATCGGCGTTTCCTCGTCAGCGCCCAAAACTTTTCGGATAACGGCAACACTTTTACTTACCGCACCTTTCTTTATTTTGTCTGCCTTGGTAGCAATGATAACCGGATTAAAGCCTTTGTCATACAGCAGATGGTACATTTCCACATCCTGTTTTGACGGTTCATGGCGTATGTCAATCAAAAGGAACACAACCCGAAGTGCCTCGGAGGTATCGAGATACCGTTCTATCATTTTACTCCACTTTGCCGCCAGTTCTTTAGAAACCTTGGCATAGCCGTAACCCGGCAGATCAACCATATAGCAGACATTATTCACATTATAATAATTTATCGTCTGGGTTTTCCCCGGCTGGGAGGAGGTTCTCGCCAGCGATTTGCGATTCCAAAGTCCGTTCAGCAGAGAGGACTTTCCCACATTGGAACGTCCCCAGAATGCCATCTCAATTTTGTCGTGCTGAGGCAGCGAACTCGTAATGCCGCACACCGTCTCTAACTCCAAGGATTGAATTTTCATTATACTCCCCCATTCTAATCTGCCAACGCAACCTTTAACACGTCATGAATCTTCGACGCATAGGTAATCATCATGCCTTCGGTAATTTCGTCCTCCAGCTCCTCCACATCCGGCTTGTTCTCCTTCGGCACGACAACTGTTTTTATCCCCGCCGTTTTCGCCGCCAGAAGTTTTTCCTTCAAACCGCCAATCGGAAGAACTCTCCCACGCAGAGTAATCTCGCCAGTCATTGCGACCTTGCAGTCCACCTTCTTCATGGTCACTGCGGAATAAATTGCCGTCGTCATCGTAACTCCGGCGGATGGACCATCCTTCGGCACAGCCCCCTCCGGCACATGAAGATGAAAATCATGCTCTTTGAAAAATTCGTCTTTTTTTGTGAGAAGTGACCGTACCAGACTCAGTGCAATCTGGGCGGATTCTTTCATCACATCTCCCAACTGCCCCGTCAGAATCAACTGTCCGTCACCCGGCATCGTATTCACTTCTACCTCTAACGTATCGCCTCCAACTTCGGTCCACGCAAGTCCCCGGACGATACCGACCTCATTAACATCGTTTGCACCATTGACACGGTACTTCTTCTTCCCAAGGAAATCTTCCAGATTCCGGGCATTTACCCGGATGGTTCCCTCGGCTCCCTCCAAAATCATTTTGGCACTCTTTCGGCAGACTTTTCCTATCGTTCGCTCCAGTTCACGAACGCCTGCCTCTTTTGTATAAAAATTAATCATAGCTTTCAAACCAGTGTCATTAATCGTCAACTGCTTTTTCTTCAAGCCATTCTTCTCCAACTGCTTTGGCACAAGATAATCTTTGCCGATATGAAACCTTTCATTTTCCGTATAGCCGGCGATGGAAATCAGCTCCATTCGGTCAAGCAGAGGGCGGGGAATCGAATCAACAGAGTTCGCTGTGCAAATAAACAGTGCCTCCGACAAATCCACCGGCTGCTCCACATAATGGTCTACAAAATTTCGGTTCTGCTCCGGGTCCAGCACCTCCAGTAAGGCAGAGGAAGTATCACCATGATAGTCACTGCTCACCTTATCAATCTCATCCAAAAGAATCAGCGGGTTTTTCACCCCTGCTTTTTTCAATCCGTCGATAAAGCGTCCCGGCATAGCTCCCACATACGTTCTGCGGTGTCCTCGAATCTCCGCCTCATCCCGAACTCCTCCGAGACAAATACGGATGTATTTTTTCTCCAATGCTCTCGCCACCGACTTCGCAATCGACGTTTTTCCGGTTCCGGGCGGGCCAACCAAACAAATAATCGGACTTTCTCCTTTGTCTGTCAGTGTCCGCACCGCCAGAAATTCCAAAATACGTTCTTTCACTTTTTTCAAACCATAGTGGTCTTCCTCTAAAATCTTTTCCGCATTGACAATATCGTTATTGTCCTTTGATTTCTTATCCCAAGGAAGTGCCAGTAACGTTTCGATATAATTTCTCGCCACAATATGTTCAGAGGAGCTGGTCGGGATTCCCCGGAGACGTCCAATTTCCTCCGACACCGCTTTTCTTATCTCCTCGCTGCATTCCAGCTCTTCCAACTGTTTATTATATTTGTCAATATAGTCCTCCGCAGATTCACCGTCACCCAGTTCATCCCGAATCACCTTCATCTGTTCCCGGAGGAAATATTCTTTTTGGTTCTTTTCTACCTCTTGCTTTACTTTCGTGCGGTATGATTCTCGGATTCGCAGAAGATTCACCTCTTCCACCAAAAAGGCGGAAACCATCTCATACCGCTGCTCCAAGTCAAGGCACTCCAATACCTGCTGGCGTTTTTCATAGGAAATATTAATGTGCATGGCAATTAAATCCGACAGCTTGCCAAGATCGTCGGTTCGCCGTATCTTATCCAGCGCACTGCGGGCAGCACGTGGATTTTCATTCAGGTAAATCTCATACTCCTCCCGCAGATTGCGGCACATTGCCTGCTTTTCTATGTCGCCCACAAAGACATTTTCCTCGCCCCTGCCATAAGGAGTCACATCTCCCATCAAAAATGGTTTTGTCTGATTCAGGCTCAAAAGATTTCCCCGCTCTTTTGTGGATACCATAATCCGTACCACATTATCCTGCAATTTCACCTCTTGACGAATCTTCGCCACCACACCTATCTCAAACAAATCATAAAATGAGGGAGATTCCACACTTTCCTCTTTTTGGGCAGTAATGAAAATCATGCCATCTCCTGCCATTGCCTGCTCGATTGCACACTTTGTGATATCCCTGCTGATATCCAAATGAATCAACATACCCGGCAGCACTACCATGCCCCGCAGTGCCAAAACCGGCATGGTTTTCATTTGATTCTCACTCATCATTCTTCACCTCAGTTCAACTGCTCAGGCACTCTCATCCGTTAAACTTTGTGCCTGCTCCTCTATTAGTGGTTTTTCATCCTGTCCAATATAAATCGGATTTCCTTCTCCTGTAATCACTTCCTTCGTGATGATACATTCCTTTACATCCTGTCTGGAAGGTAATTCATACATATAATCCATCATGCTTGTTTCAAGGATTGCCCGAAGTCCGCGAGCCCCTGTTTTTCTCTCGTTGGAAAGGTGCGCTACTTCATTTAACGCCTCATCCTCGAACGTAAGTTTTACCGAATCCAGTTCTAACAGTTTACGATACTGCTTTGTAATCGCATTTTTCGGTTTCACAAGAATCTCCTTCAAAGCTGCCTCGTCCAGAAGGTCGAGTGATACCGTGACCGGCACACGTCCGATAAACTCCGGAATCAAACCAAATTTTACGAAATCCTGCGGCAATGCCTGTTTGAACAATTCGCCTACATTCTGTTCTGTGGCATCTGAAATCTCAGCGTTAAATCCGATGGATTTCTTGTCAATGCGTGAGCCGATAATCTTATCCAGCCCGTCAAAAGCACCACCACAGATAAACAAAATGTTTGTCGTATCAATGTGATAGAACTCCTGCTGCGGATGTTTTCTTCCTCCCTGCGGCGGCACACTTGCTTCTGTCCCCTCAAGTATTTTCAACAATGCCTGCTGAACACCTTCACCGGATACATCTCGGGTAATGGAGACATTTTCCGCTTTTTTCGTAATTTTATCAATCTCGTCCAGATAGATAATTCCATGCTCTGCCCGTTTTATGTCGTAATTGGCAGCCTGAATAATTTTCAGCAGAATATTTTCCACATCTTCTCCTACATAGCCTGCCTCAGTCAATGTGGTCGCATCGGCAATGGCAAACGGCACATTTAAGATTTTCGCCAATGTCTGTGCCAGATAGGTCTTTCCAGAGCCGGTCGGCCCCACCATCAAAATGTTGCTCTTTTGCAGTTCAACGTCCATATCCCTGCCCGCTTTGATTCTCTTGTAATGGTTGTATACTGCCACAGAAAGAGCACGTTTGGCGTCCTCCTGTCCCACTACATATTCATCCAAAAAGTTTTTGATTTCTTTTGGTTTCAAAAGATTAATCTCATCCACATCATCCTCTGCCGGATACTCCTCCTGATACTCTTCTGCCAAAATCTCATCACACAAATCGATACATTCATCACAGATGTAAACGCCATTTGGTCCGGCAATCAATTTGTGAACCTGTTTTTCCGTCTTTCCGCAGAAAGAACAGCGAAGGGATGGTATTTCATTATTTTTACCTGTCATTTCGTCCGTCCTCCATTTTCATTCTGAATACCAGAAAATGGCACCATTTTTTTCGGTACCATTTTCTGCTGTCCTGTAAACGCAATTATTCGCTTTCTTTTTCTTCCTTCCGACTGGTGACAATTTCATCCACCAAGCCATAAGCCTTTGCCTCTTCCGCACTCATAAAATTATCCCGTTCGGTATCTTGGGCAATCGTCTCCACAGACTGTCCTGTATTTTTAGCAAGAATTTCATTCAGTTTCTTTTTCGTCTTCAAAATATTCTCTGCTACAATCTGAATCTCTGTCGCCTGTCCTTTTGCACCGCCGGATGGCTGGTGAATCATCACCTCTGCATTCGGCAGAGCATATCTCTTGCCCTTTGCACCGCTGGAAAGCAAAAATGCCCCCATGCTGGCTGCCATACCGATACAAATCGTCGAAACGTCACATTTAATATAGTTCATTGTATCATAAATTGCCATGCCTGCTGTAACAGAACCACCGGGACTGTTAATGTATAACTGAATATCTTTCTTCGGGTCCTCGGATTCCAAAAACAACAACTGTGCCACAACCAGACTTGCTGTCTGGTCATTGACCTCGTCTGCCAAAAAAATGATACGCTCTTTTAATAATCTTGAATAAATGTCATAAGAGCGTTCACCACCCCGGCTTGTCTGCTCTACGACATAAGGTACTAATGCCATTTCCAATACCTCCCGTTCACAAATCTGTTATAGAGATTATTCCTCTGTCTTCTCTTCTTCTTTCGGAGCTACTTCCTTTGCCTGCTTTGTAAGGAATTCAACAGTCTTCTGTACAGCAAGATCAAGAGCAATCTGCTCTTTCTCAGCATCGCCAAGCATTTCCTTCACCTTGTCCACTTCCATCTGATACATGGATGCCATGTTCTCAATTTCCGCCTCAACGTCTTTTTCTGACGCCTGAATCTTCTCTGCTGCTACAATTGCCTCCAAAGTCAGTCTTGTCTTGATGCGTTTTTCTGCCTCCGGTCTCATCTGCGTCATAACATTATCGATGGACATTCCGGTCATTTGCATATACTGGTCAAAGCTCAAGCCCTGCTGCTGTATTCTTCCGGCAAACTCCTGAACCATCTGGCGAACCTGCTCGTCAATCATCGGTGCCGGCAGCTCAACCGTCGCATTTTCAACAACCTTCTCTATAACATGACCTTCTTTTTCTCTCTTAACTTCTTCTTTCTTTCTCTCGGTCAATGTCTTCTTAATGCTTGCTTTGTAATCCTTCAGTGTCTCAAATTCAGAAACCTCACTGGCAAATTCATCATCCAGTTTCGGAAGTTCCTTCTGTTTAATTTCTTTAACCGTAACTTTGAACAATGCCGGTTTTCCCTTCAAAGATTCTTCATGATACTCCTGCGGGAATGTTACATTTACATCTACTTCTTCGCCAACCTTCTTGCCAACAAGCTGGTCCTCGAACGTATCAATAAAGGAGTGGCTGCCGATAACCAACGGATAATCCTCACCTTTTCCTCCTTGGAATGTCTCACCGTCAACAAAGCCTTCAAAATCAATCACTGCGGTATCGTCTTTTTCGATTCCTCTGTCTTCAATCGTAATCATACGGCTGTTCTGCTCACGAACTCTTTCCAGTTCTGCATTTACATCCGCTGCCACAATCTTCACTTCTCTTTTCTCTACTTCAACACCTTTGTAATCACCGAGAGTAACCTCCGGTTTTACAGCAACCGTAGCAGTAAATACAAATTCTTTGCCCTCAGCAATGTCTACTACATCAATATCCGGTCTGGATACAATGTCCAGTCCACACTCTTTTGCAGCCTCTTCATAAGCATCCGGAATTGCAAAATTAGCAGCGTCCTCATAGAAAACCTCAGGACCGTACATTCTCTCAATCATCTTACGTGGAGCTTTACCACGACGAAATCCCTGTAAGTTGATACTTTTTTTGTTCTTATTGTATGATTTCACCATCGCTGCCTCAAAGTCTTCAGCACTTACGGTTATGGTAATCTTCGCCATACTCTTTTCCAAATTTTCTACTGTGTAACTCATTTTTTCCTCCATTCTTCTGCTCTTAAAGCACAATAAGTTTCCTTTTATTCAACAATGTGTCCTTTTTTCCTCAGCACCTCAACGATGCGGTCCACATTTTTCTTGCACATCTCATCATTTTCCGCCTCAACCATTACACGAATCAGCGGCTCTGTCCCACTTTCCCGCAGGAGAAGACGTCCGGCATCTCCCAAGTCAGCCTTCACTTTTTCTTCCACATCCTGCACGTCCGCATCCAATCTGGCTGTCAGTTTATCTCTCACCTTCACATTCACAAGCAGCTGCGGATAAATCACCAGATCCTCTGTCAGCTCTGACAACTGCCTGCCGGAATTCAGCCACGCCTCCATAACCATAAGAGAGGTTAAAATGCCATCTCCGGTAACGGCGTGTTCTTTGAAAATGATATGTCCTGACTGCTCACCGCCGATGGAATAATTATTTTCCATCATATTTTCGCAGACATATTTGTCGCCTACCGCAGTCTGTTCATAACGAATCCCAAGCTTGTCAAATGCCTTGTACAGTCCCATGTTCGACATCACCGTAGTAACTACGGTGTCGTCCTTCAATCGTCCCTGCTCCTTCATATATTTGCCGCAAATATATAAAATATGGTCTCCGTCAATGACTTTTCCTTCATCATCCACCGCCATACATCGGTCAGCGTCACCATCGTAGGCAAATCCGATATCTGCTCCCGTATCGTATACGAGGCTTTGCAGCGAATCAATGTGGGTAGAACCACAGCCGCGGTTAATATTTGTCCCATTTGGCTCGTCGTTCCGTACAATGACCTGTGCTCCCAAATCCTCAAAAATATCCTTTGCCATAACCGAGGCAGAACCATTCGCCAAATCCAAAGCAATGGTCTTTCCCTCAAAACGCTTCGTCACCAGACTTTTCAAATGGTCAATGTACTTCTGGCGGCCTTTGGCATAATCAAAACAGCGTCCGATTTTCTCCCGCTTAGCAAAAGGAATTTCTTCACTCTCGCCATCAATATATTTTTCTATCTGTTCTTCCACTCTTGCTTCCAGCTTATGCCCTCTGCCGTTAATTACCTTAATTCCATTATCAAAATATGGATTATGACTGGCACTAATCATAATACCGCAGTCAAAATGCTCTTCCCGAATCAGATAAGATATGCTCGGTGTAGTAGTTACATGAAGTTCATAAGCATCTGCACCACTGGCAGTAAGTCCGGATATCAACGCCGACTCGAACATATAACCCGACAACCTTGTATCCTTTCCGATTACAACACGTACCTGATGGTCCTCCTTCTGAAAATAATACCCAAGGAATCTCCCAACTTTGTATGCGTGTTCCACAGTCAGAACTGTATTTGCCTCACCGCGGAAACCATCCGTTCCAAAGTATTTCATAGTTGCCTCCATCTACAGAAATTATAACAAAATATAAGAGCAAAAAAATATCCTGTCCCTCATATCATACAGTCCATTCTTTTAGGGCGTACTTCCCCTAAAAGACTTCATACTGTACTACATTATACACAAGGGCATACAAAAAAGCAACAAAATTTTATACTTTATAATTCTCCCTTCCACTCTGCCATTCCACGACGAATCTGTGTCGGTGAAAAACCTTTTCTCGCCAGAGAGGCAATCACCTTCTCCCTTTCCTTTCTCTCCATATCAATGGGATTTCGTCCTTTTAATTTCCTTTTTAAATGTAGAAACAGTGCCTCCTGTTCGTCCTCCGGTGTATATTCCGAAAACACCTCCTGAATAATTTCCTTCGGAACACCTTTGTTCAGCAGTTTATATCGCAGCTCTTTTCCACTCTTTTTTCCCTTTGCATAAGACAGGTATTGAGACGCAAAGCGGTAATCGTCCACATAGCCAAAACTCATCACATATTCCAGTGCATACCGGGCAGCCTCCTGAGAAAATCCCGCCCGTATCAATCGTTCCATCAAACTCTTTTCTGTCCGTTCTTGCACAAGGAGAAGGCTCATCGCCTTCTCCACTGCTTTTTTATATTCTTCTTCCATAATTACTTACCTTCGGTTTCTGTATCCTCCGGCAGCTCCACCACAACATCATTTTCCGAAGTATCGCCGGCTGGTGACATCAGTTTGGCTCTCACCGTACGGTCTACCTCCTCGAAGATATCCGGATGTTCGGTAAGGTACTTCTTCGCATTTTCTCTCCCCTGACCGATACGGTCACCTTTATAGGAATACCATGCCCCGCTTTTGTTGATAATATCATTCTTTGCTGCCAAATCAAGCAAATCACCCTCACGAGAAATGCCTTTGCCGAACATAATATCAAACTCTGCCTCTTGGAATGGCGGTGCTACTTTATTTTTTACTACTTTCACGCGAACCCGGTTTCCGATTTTTTCTCCTGCCTGTGCCAGCGTCTCAATCCGCCGCACATCCATACGGACAGAGGCATAGAATTTCAACGCACGTCCACCCGTAGTAGTCTCAGGATTACCAAACATAACACCAATCTTCTCTCGTAACTGGTTAATAAAAATAACCGTACAATTCGACTTATTAATTACGCTGGTGAGTTTTCGAAGTGCCTGACTCATAAGGCGGGCCTGAAGTCCCACATGAGCGTCTCCCATCTCTCCGTCGATTTCTGCCTTTGGCACTAAGGCGGCAACGGAATCCACAATCACAATATCTACTGCTCCGGAGCGTACCATCGTTTCCGTAATCTCCATCGCCTGCTCACCGCTATCCGGCTGGGATATATACAGCTCGTCAATATCCACCCCGATATTCTTAGCGTAAACCGGATCTAATGCGTGTTCAGCGTCAATAAATCCGGCAATGCCACCCCGCTTTTGCACCTCCGCTACCATGTGAAGTGCTACTGTCGTCTTACCACTGGACTCCGGACCATAAATCTCCACGATACGTCCTTTCGGAATCCCCCCAACTCCCAGTGCCAAATCGAGACTCAGAGAGCCGGTAGGCGTAGCCTCAACCTGCAAATGCGTCGTATCCCCCAGCTTCATAATCGCACCCTGACCGTATGCCTTCTCAATCTGCTGAATAGCAGACTCCAATGCTTTTAATTTATTTTCATTCTTTTCCATGTAATGAATCCTCCCGATATTTACGAACAAACGTTCTGCATGTGTTTATACTATAACATCTTTTTTATCTTGTCAACATTTTTTTCAATAAAGGATATCTGTGTTTATTATAAAGCATAAATTTTACCTTGTCCATTGTTGTTCAGACGGATTTTTTGTCGTTTTGCGCCACTCGTTTTGCGGTTTAAAACCGCAAAACTTGTTGATATTATAGTTTTTTTCGGATATAATATGAATGGAGGTGGCACACAATGATTAACAGACCAATGTATATCGAAAAAATTATGACATATGCAGATACACCTTTTGTGAAAATACTGACAGGTGTACGCCGTTGCGGAAAATCCACAATTCTTAAAATGATAATGGAAAACCTACAAATAAAAAGGGGTATTTCATCGGAACAAATTGTAAGCTACCGTTTTGATTCCATGGAATATGAAGGGATGACCGCAAAGGAAATGTTTACAGAAATAAAAAGCAAACTGGCAAATGAGAAAAAGACCTATCTTTTTCTGGACGAAGTGCAGGAAATTGATGGCTGGGAAAAAGCAGTCAACTCCATTGCGTCAGATTATGATGTTGACCTCTATATAACAGGCTCCAACTCCCGTATGATGTCCTCGGAGATTGCTACTTATTTGACAGGACGATACATCACATTTCACATTTACACTCTGTCCTTTGAAGAATATCTGACGTTTAAAGCACAGTATGACGCCGTTTCCGATTCAAGAAAAGAACTTACAAACTACATTCAGCTTGGTGGATTTCCCGCAACCCACTTACAAAAATATGCACAGGATGAGGTATACACGATTGTTCGTGATATATATAACTCCACCGTTTTTGCAGACATTGTTCGACGCAATCAGGTACGAAAAATTGACCAGTTAGAACGAGTAATTAAATATACCTTCAACAACGTAGGCAACACATTTTCAGCAAAATCCATTTCTGATTTTCTCAAATCAGAGCATCGTAAGATAGACAATGAAACCGTTTACAACTATTTGGATAAATTAGAAAAAGCCTATCTCTTACACCGATGTTCCCGATTCGATTTGCAGGGAAAACAAATTCTAAAGACACAAGAGAAATACTATTTAGCTGATACCTCTCTCCGCTATAGTGTTCTTGGGTACAACACAGACAGTTATGCAGCAAGTCTTGAAAATGTGGTGTATCTGGAGCTTTGCCGCAGAGGTTACACCGTCCATATCGGAAAAACACCAGACGGTGAAATTGATTTTGTTGCGACGAAACAAAACGAAAAGCTCTATGTACAAGTCACTCAGGAAATTAACTCTGTCAAAACAGAGCAGCGAGAGTTTACACGACTGCTGGAAATTCCAGACAATTACCCAAAATATGTACTGCTAAGCAATGATTTTGCAGGAGGGAATTATCAGGGCATTAAAACAATGCACGTTGCCGATTTTCTTCTTAGCAAAGAATATTAAAATCCATTCCCATCAATTTTCCTCCACATCGGATACGGCTATAATTTGTTCTGCTGTCTCTTTCCAGTAGTCATAGTTAAGCCGTTTATATAATTTTTCTTCATCGGCAATTTTACATTTGACACCCAAGGCATTTAAT
>CAZFHT010000059.1:0-12708 GCA_964518785.1 uncultured Eubacterium sp. | reverse complement strand
GGAATGTTCCGGAAATGTGACGAGAGAAAATGTGGCAGGGCTGACAGACATTGGAGTGGACTACATTTCCAGCGGAGCACTGACACATTCAGCACCGATTATGGATATTTCACTGAAAAATCTCCATGCGGTGGAGGAAACAAACAGATAAAAGAGTAAATGGATTGGAGGCAGCCTATGTTAGAAATTGGAATCAAAGGAACCGAGAGCGTGAAGGTGGATGAGACAAATTCCGCCCGCAAAGTTGGAAGTGGAACATTGGATGTATTCGCCACACCGGCGATGATTGCCCTGATGGAAAAGACCGCATGGAAAAGCGTGGCACCTTATTTGGAAGAAGGTCAGGGAACGGTAGGAATCAAGCTGGAGGTGTCCCACGATGCACCGACACCGCTGGGGATGACCGTTACCTGCGAGAGCAGTCTGGTGGAGATTGACGGACGACGCTTAGTCTTTGATGTGTCAGCGAGCGACGATAAGGGCGTTATCGGAAAAGGACGCCATGAGAGATTTATCGTGGATAATGAAAAATTTCAGGCAAAGGCAAATGCAAAATAAATGTTACTGTTCAGAGGGTTACAAGTGTATATAGAGCGACTGACGTGCTTGCACGTTCAAAGCTCTATATACATCTTGTAACTCCTCTGAACAGAGGAACTGCCCCCGCATGAGTAAAGTAACAAATAAAAAGGGAAAGGACGACTGGTGATCCAGCCGCCCTTTTTGAAAGAGGAGTTTTATGAAAAAATATCAAAAATATGAAACTAGCAATAATCAGTAAGATTTCGGAGTGTTTATCTTGTATTTATCTTGTGTTTTATTTCCTTTCCTCAACCTTATGAACTTAGTATAAACAGTAAATGTGTTCAGTTTGTGTCTAAAATGAAACAAAATGTGAAAAAGTTGTGAAAATTTTAAGTTTTCTTTTGTGCGTAAAAATGCTATAATGGAGTTAACCATATGAGAAAGAAGGGATAGGATGTACTGTAAAAATTGCGGACAAGAGGTGAACGAGGGTGACCGCTTTTGTAATAACTGCGGTGTATTGATTGGTTATCAGCGGGAAGAATCAGAAACAGCAGAGACAGCACAGACATCACAAACAACAGAAAAAATACAAATATCAGATACACCGTTCCCGAATGAATATCGTGAAAATCCCACAGAGAAACTGAACCGGAGGACGGGTACGATTTTGTTATCCTGCCTTGTCGGTGGTCTGTGTCTGATTTTATTGATTGTCATGCTGGTGTTGGAGGCTCATTACCGGAGAATGGCACAGGGAACGTTAAATGGGTGGAAAAGCAATAGTGGTTCTTCCTACGAATACGATGATGACGGCAGCGATTGGTTTGACAGTTGGAGTTACGGTGATGATGACGACAGCGATTGGTCTGACGGATGGAGTTACGGTGATGATGACGACAGCGATTGGTCTGACGGATGGAATTACAATGATGATGAAGACGCCAGTGATAACAACAGTGACAGTGGACAGCCGAGTGGAAGTTTTTAGCGGGGGGCTTGTAATAGGTGAAATATAAAATTGAAGAACTAAGTAAAAAATTGTATACCAGACAGTTGGAGGGGATTGGTGAACGGCTTGAGGAGGATATTGCCGGAATATTAAATCGAACGGGAATGTATTTTCGTATTTTTAACCGGGTGAAGACGCCATTTTCCATTATTCATAAATTAGAAAAAGACGGTTACGGATTTGGCAGGAGCGATAAAAAACTTCAGGATTTAATCGGACTGAGAATCGTTGCTTATTATCATGATGATATGGACATCATTCAGACGATTTTGGAAAAGACATTTTGTCGTGTGGGCAGATGGTCGATGACAGAAAACACAAATGAAGAATTTAAAGCCTATAAGCTGAACGGTGTTTTTCGCATACCGGAGGAGTATCGACGGGTATACAGCGGAGACATCAGTGAATATCCGATTGATACGACGTTTGAAGTCCAGTTGAGAACAGTTTCCTACGAGAGCTGGCATGAAATTGAACATGATATGCGCTACAAATCCCCTCATGGCGAGGAGTTCTGGCGTAATAACGAGGACCTTTCCCGCACACTGAATTGTGTGCTGGCGAATCTGGAGTTGTGTGACTGGTCTACCTTGAGCGTGCTTGATAAACTTTCTTATTATCATTATGAAGAGGGAAACTGGGAAATGATGTTGAAGGGGAAGTTTCGCCTTCGGTTTGACGCCCGCCCTTTGTCCAAACAATTGGTTGATTTTCTGGATGATAATGTGGGGGTGGCGTATTGTCTGTATCGGTGTGACCGTGCAAAGGTTATTTTTGCGTTGATGCGAGAGGGGATTCCGGGGGAGATTACGTATGATTTAGTGGTGAAGGCGGCAAATGAGTCGGTGGCAACTTACGAGCTGGGAATCCAGCGGCGGCTGGCGAAGATTTGCAAAGACGTATTGAAAGTGAAAAAGAACAGCAAGGTAGAGCGATTGGAGTTGAATACGCTGGACGTGACGCCGTCTTTTCGGCTGAATGTAACACTGGTGCATGACAAAGAACGGGAGTTACAGCAGGAATTCAGGGCGGCGGTAAAAATTATCGCCCAGTGGGCGCAGGGACGGTTTCGGAACATTGTTGATGACATACCGACACTTCCTGTTGACTATGAGTTTCATGTCGCAGGATATGACCTTCAGATTTTGGGGAATGAATCACTCGGTATTTACCGATTGTCCTTAGATCATGTGGACTTGACGAGAAAAGGCGTTGTATGGCGAACGAAGGTCAGTCTGGAGAAGAGCGAACGGATTCGCATGAAGGTGGATTGCGATTATTTTCATGCTCCGGACCGGCTCGTCCGGGACAGCTTTTCGAAACCTCGTTTTGTGGATGAAATTTTCCGTAGAATCGGCTACGAAGATGTGATACCGATGTCTTTGAAAATGAAAAAGATTTCGGATATGGATGGCTTGGAGGCAGCGGGAGAACTGATTGCCAATCCGAACCGTCTGCTCCCGGTAATTCTGGCGGTGGAGACGGATGATGCCGAAAGCAAAATTAATATTGCCAGACTGGCAGAGACAGTGGGAACGTATGCCCATGTGTTTATGATGGAAAAAGAGATAATATCGGTTTTTGTCGAAAAAGCAGATTACACCATGGAGGAATTGTCGGGAGCCGTATGGGTGAGTTTTCGAGGCGGCGAAGATAAATTTTACACAAAGGATATGATAGCCAACAGCAGGTTTGATTTTAATAAGTACGCATTTGACCAAGGGAATGTTCATGAAAAAGCGTTCCGGCATAAACTGGTGCGGCTGATTAAGGAGAAGAATTGTCAGTAGGTGGAGTCAAAACATTGACAAAATGATGGATTTTAGATATTATTTAACCAGCAGTTTATTATTTATTCACAATCAAAAGGAGCATAAGGAAAATGAAAAAGAGTTTAAAAACACTGATAATGTTTATGGCAGTAGCCTTTGGCGTTCTTCTTGCCACTGGGACTACCAGTAAAGCTGATGTACAATCTATTACTCTCCAGCAGACAGGGGCAACTACTTCAAAAGCTGAACTTTCGTGGACGATGGCACTGGGCAGCAGTCCTCGTTATAGTATTATGTGCAGCCGTGATAACACTACATGGGTAGAGCAGAACTATACATATTCTACAACGTACTCGCTTACCAATCTAAGTGCCGGCGATAATGTTTATGTCCGTATTGATGCTTATAATAATTATACAAAATCAGAATTGATTGGACAGTCAAACGTGATTCAGGTTTCTGTTTTGCCGGAGGTTGCGAGGGTGGAAGGATTGACACAGACTGGAGCCACATCAACGTCCATTACGATGAAATGGAATGCGGTAGCAAATGCTACCAATTATGAAGTTTATCGTTATAACAGTTATAATGACTATACAAAACTTGGTGACACCACTTCGACAGAGTACACCGTTAACGGATTGGCAGAATCCACCTCGTTTAGTTACTTTGTAATTGCTCAGCAGGTAACAGCGGCTGGATATACCGGAAGCAGTTCTGAGTACCAGCGGCAGACCATGAAGACTGCTCCGTCTAAGACGCTTAATCTCCAGATGACAAATTATTGGGAAAATCTTTCAGAGGCGTCGGTAGGCTGGAGTGAGGTGAGCAATGCGGATGGTTATCAGTTCCAATACCAGAACTATAAGGGAAAAAATCTGATGAATACGCATACTACCTCCCGTTCGATTTATGTTAGACCGTTTAAAAAGGGCATTTTTACAAAAATGAGGGTAAGAGCCTACATTGAAGTAAATGGTCAGAAGGTGTATGGGGCATGGTCGGATTACAAATACTATGCGACCGCCAGTAAGATTACCGTTAAGCGTTCTGCGAATAAAAAGAAAATCACACTGAACTGGAAAAAGATTACGGGTGCTGCCGGGTATCGTGTGTACATTTCTACGAAAAAAGATTCCGGTTATAAGAAAGTAAAATCATTGAGTGCAAAGAAAACCAAATACACGATTACGAAGTATGGTAAGAAGAAACTCAGTAAGAATAAAACTTACTATATTCGTCTTGTCTATACATATAAATCAGGAAAGAAGACCATTACTGGTGATGTCATGAGAACTTTTTCTGTCTGATGGAGAAGATAGAATTTAAGGGCAGCGGGTTGTTTTTGTTACATGGTAACGAAAACGACCTGCTCGTTTTATTATATGACATCTGGGCGGTTTCTGAGCAGTAACGTTCTGCGAAAAAGACAAAAAAATATAGTCAACAGACTAGAAAAATGGTACAATATAACCGACATTTTAGCAAAGGAAGTGTTTTGTAATGAAAACGAGACTTTTTTATCACAAGAGAACGGGTGATCCGGTACAAATCATTGCACGAGCACAGACAAAACCTACTTTTCAGGAAGTAATCTGTTATCAGGAGTTACGAGAACCCTATGATCACTTTGTCATGGAGCAGAGACAGTTCTTTGCAGAGTATGTAAAAGAATTTGAAGGACTGCCGCTGACCGAACAAAAGCAGTTGGAGAAACGGGACGATTTACCGGACAAGCAGCCGCGTATTTCCAAAGGAGTAGTGGGAACGCCGGAGGATGTCAAGGAAGAAGAACAAAATCCGAAAATTAAAAAAATGGTTGAGTTTTTTGATGCGGAGACATATCGGGAGAAAATCAAAATTCTGGAAGACATGAAAAATGATTTGGATGAACATATCTTGAATAACATTGCTGTCAGCTTGGATTTGTCCATTGAAGATGGCGTGGATGGATATGAATTTATTATGTCAGAATTGAGAATACGATGTAAATATGAAAGTGACCGCGGAGAACGATTTTAATGAATTATCGATTGAAAATACAGTATGATGGCAGTCGCTACCGAGGGTGGCAGCGACAGAAAACGACGGAGAACACCATACAAGGGCGAATTGAAAAAGTTCTGGAACGGTTGAGTGGGGAGACGATAGAAATTCATGGTGCCGGACGCACAGACGCAGGTGTTCACGCCCTTTGTCAGGTGGCAAATTTTTACTGCTCCCGAAGATGGGACGAAAACGAATTAAAGGAACAGTTAAATGAATATTTGCCGGAGGATATACGGATAATGGAAGTGTCAGAGGCGGGTGAAAGGTTTCACAGCCGCTTAAATGCTGTGGGAAAGGTTTACGAATACCATCTGATTCCCAAAGGCGGGTGCAATGTATTTGCGAGAAAATACAGTTGGCAGCAGGACGCAGAGCTGGATATTGAGAGTATGCGAAAAGCCGCAGAAAAACTGGAGGGCTGCCACGACTTCAAAGGGTTTTGCAGTAAGGCGTCGAAGAAAAAGTCAACCGTTCGTAGGATTGACAGCATTACCATTCTTGAGAAGGAAAATGACATTTGCCTTCGGTTTGAGGGAAATGGTTTTCTTTACAATATGGTTCGGATTCTGACTGGAACTTTAGTGGAAATCGGCAGTGGAGTCCGCAAACTGGATACGATTGATGAGGTGTTTGCCGGCGGAGAACGGCGGCTGGCAGGAGAGACAGCTCCCGCACAGGGATTGACATTGGTGAGCGTGAAGTACGATTAGACAAAAGGAGTGGCTAAGATGCGGGAAATGGAATTTAAAATGGAACGGGAGAACCTTGTCCATGAGGGTGATGAGGTGACGGTTACCGAGGGCGTTCTGCCCAGTGCTTATTATTACACCATTAAACCGGCGGTGGCGATGTCGGGCAATTTTGCATTTCGAGAAAGACTACATTCAAATCATGGTATTGTAAAAGAAATCAAGCATAATGACAAAGGATTTTATGTTGTGGTTGAATTTGATGAATAAAAGAAAGGACGAACAAAATGGAACGTAGAAACGCATGGAATAGTTACACGAAAAAAGAAATCAAGGAATTAGAAAAGCTGAATAAGGATTACCGGGCATTTCTGGACGCCGGAAAGACCGAACGGGAATGTACGATACTGGCGGTGGAGATGGCAGAGAAAGCCGGATACCGTAATCTGGAAGATGTCATTGCTGCCGGGGAAAGCCTGAAAGCCGGGGATAAAGTATATGCGGTGAATATGAAGAAGTCCATTGTGCTGTTTCAAATCGGCAAGAAACCTTTGGAGCAGGGAATGGCAATTCTGGGAGCACACATTGACTCCCCACGCATGGATGTAAAGCAGAATCCTTTATATGAGGATACAGAGCTGGCATATTTGGATACTCATTATTATGGCGGTATTAAGAAGTATCAGTGGGTGACACTGCCGCTGGCGATACATGGCGTCATTGTAAAAAGCGACGGAGAAGTGGTAAATGTGTGTATCGGAGAGGATGAGAAAGACCCGGCATTTTGTGTGACGGATTTATTGATTCATCTTGCTCATGAACGGATGGAGAAAAAAGCGGATAAAGTGGTAGAAGGTGAGGCATTGGATATCCTCTTTGCCAGCCAGCCTTTGCAGGGAGAAGAAAAAGACGCTGTGGCAGCAAATGTCCTTGCCATTTTGAAAAAGAAATATGATGTGGAGGAGGAGGATTTCCTCTCCGCAGAGCTGGAAGTCGTTCCGGCTGGAAAAGCGAGAGAATCCGGAATTGACACAAGTATGATTATGGCGTATGGTCAGGATGACAGAGTGTGTGCGTATACATCCCTTGTGGCAATGCTTGAGGTGGAAAATCCTGAGCATACAACCTGCTGTCTTCTGGTGGACAAAGAGGAGATTGGCAGTGTGGGAGCTACCGGTATGCGCTCCGGCTTTTTTGAAAATACGGTGGCGGAATTACTGGCATGCTGCGGACAGTATTCGGATTTGGCTCTGCGTCGCAGTCTTGCGAATTCTAAAATGCTGTCGTCAGATGTCAGTGCGGCATTTGACCCGACGTATGCGTCTGTGTATGAGAAGAAGAACGCTGCTTATTTTGGGCGGGGAATGGTGTTCAATAAGTTTACGGGTTCTCGTGGAAAATCCGGAAGTAATGACGCAAACGCTGAATTTATGGCGGAGATTCGAGGTGTGCTAAAAGATGCGAAGGTAGCGTATCAGACAGCAGAACTTGGAAAAGTTGATGTCGGAGGCGGCGGAACGATTGCCTACATTATGGCTCTTTACGGCATGGACGTTATCGACTGCGGCGTGGCAGTGCTGAATATGCACGCACCATGGGAGATTACGAGCAAGGCAGACATTTATGAGACGAAAAAAGGTTATGTCGTTTTTCTTGAGAAAATTTTTGGATAATATGGATAATTAGATACAAAGGAATGATACAATCGATGAAAATGAGAAAAGTTGTTGTTTTCCTTGGAATACTTCTGATGGCGTGTCTTCTCGGCAGGAGGGGAGATACGCCTTCTGTGAAAGCAGCCGCCAGTGACTATTTGCAAAAAGTGGAAAGCAGTGTGCTGTCCTCCACGACGAAAAAAATACAATATCGTTATGGAAAGACAACATCGAAACAAAAGAAGGTTTGGAAAAATGCTGCGAAACTATCCTTGAGTGCGAAAAATTTGACAATCTCTAAGAAGGGATGGTACACGTTTCGGATTACGAAAACTTCCGGGAAGTACAAATTTTTTCAATTAAAATTAAAGAAAAAAACATATGCAATCCGGGCAAATACGCCTTTGAAGAAAAATGCCGGGACTTATTTTCTTGTGTCAAAATCGAAGGAAACACAAGGTTTGGAAGTTCGGAACAGTGCATTGACCGAGGGTGCGGATGTATCGCTGGGAACGAAAACAGAACAGGCGAGCTGCGTGTGGCAGTTGGAAAGTGCGGGAGGAACGAAATTCCGCTTGAAAAATGTAAACAGCGGTTTGTACCTTGGCAGTGCGGCGGACGGCAGCACGACCAAAATGGTGCAGAAGAAATTTGATAAAACAGACAAAGACTTAGTTTTTCAGTGTATGTTTGCCGGAGGGAGTTATGTTTATTTGAAAAATACAAAGACAAAGAAATACCTTTACATTGATGGGAACAACATATACAGCGGCTCACGTCAAAAGAAAACGGAGTGGAAGTTCCGGTTTGTTTCGGCGGTGCTGCCGGAGGGGACGGTTTCTGTCAGCTCGGATGTTACCTATCCGGTATCTTTGGTTTTTGGCAGTGCTTTTTCATTAAAAGGTACGCTTACTTCCCATTATACGATGGTTTCCGTAACGGCGTCGGTGGTGGATGAAAGCGGGAAGGAAGTATTGTTCCAGCGAGCTGAACCGAATACCACCTCCTACGATTTAAAAGGACTGGACGCAGGGATTTCTTTTGGCAAACTTTCGATAGGAAAGTATCAGTATAAAATAACGGTGGTGGATTCGGTGGGACATACGGTGACGGTACTGGACAAAAGTTTTACCGTTTATCTTCCGACAGCGTCGGCAACCGGAACACTGTTGTACAACAGTGCACTGATTACATCGATTGGTCATCAGTCGAATGGGACTGCTTTGGAAAAGAAGGCTTGTGCGTCTTACGCATTAGCTTATTGTAATGCGATATTGTATGGCACAACACCGAGTCCGCACAGCTATTGGGTGAGTGAGACAAATGTGGACTGCGATTGGAGTAAGGGTGGTTATACGACGTCAGCCTACAGCTCGGAACGGGAAGTCCTTCTCGCGGCTTATGGACAACTGGTGGCTGGAAAACCATGCATTCTCCATGTGACCGGCAGCAGTGGCAACCAGCACTGGGTTACTCTGGTGGGGTATCAAAACCTAATTAATACATCCGTTCTTTCAGCGTCAAATTTTGTCGCTCTCGATCCATGGGATGGCAGCCTTATTACCGTTTCGGATAAGTATACAGTGCGAACCACTTATCGGCTTGGTTATAAGGCAAGTTAGGTAGGGGTGTATGAGGGAGGTAATTTAAGATAAGGAGTGCGGTTCAATCGACTCCAAACGGAAACGCTACGCGTTAAAGTTTGTCGCTGTTTGAACCGCACTCCTTATCTTATCGGCAACTGCCCACATACTCTTGTTTTGCTGCGGAGTAATTGGATTTTAATGGAATTGTGGGTGTGATAATATGGTGCATCCATAGAGAGCAAGATAGATTTAGGCGTGCATAAACGCTTGGAAATAGAGCAGGAAGAGTATTACTTTGATGTTGCCTATGATAATGAGGGAGCCGGGTATCCGCACCAATTTTTTTCGCTAAAACGGTATAAAAACAGGTGATTATTGTTTGCGTTGAGTGCAGACAAATCACCTGTTTTTTTGAAATGTGTCATCATCTATATATTCCATTATATCAGATACGGTGCAATCAAGAATTTTGCAAAAAGTGTCTATTGTATGTGTACTTACACTTTCGTTTCGTTTGAGTCTTGTTATCTGAGCCGGACTTATATGATATCTCTTTATTAGTGCATATTGTGATATGCCTTTGTTTTTCATTGTTTTCCATAGATTTTTATAGGTAATCACGAATTTATCACATCCCTTCACTTGAATAGTAACCGAATTCGGTGTATAATCATATTTACCAATATTGGTTAATGTTCTTTGCTGGTAAAAAGGAGGAAAAAAATGAGAAAAGGGCGAAAAGTAAATTGGTTGAGTGGGGTAGTAGTTATATTTTTGTTACTGTTAGTTTTGATTATTCAGAAAAAAACAGTGACGGCGAAGACTGATTGGTCTGTGTTGCACTCTTCTGATTTGGGTTTTGACAGCGTGTATAGGGCAAGTGATGATTACGTTATAGGGAAGAAGGATGAGAAAGTGTCGATTTGGAATCAGGACACAAAAAAGCTTGTTGTTTCGTGTTATGATTCTATTTTGCAAATGGGAAAAAATAATTGTGTAATCATATACAAACAAGTCGGGGAAGATTTGTACGAATTTGCTACCATGAACTATGAAAGTGGTTTAATAGATGTATTGGGCGAATATTCCAATTTGGATTATGATTATATTATTGATACATATCAAGGACAACTTATATATGCAACAAAAAAAGTAGAAGGTAAAAAAAACATAGGGTTAATAGATGAAAAAGGGAGTGTATTAATTCCTGTTGAGCAAGATGAAATTACGTATTTGGGAGAAAAAGGTGAAGGGGTTTATTATCTAAAATGTGGGAAAAAAACAGATGGAGAGATGTTGTATGCACTATATGATTCGAAAGGGGTACAGTTGAGTGAGTACATCTACAAAAATATTTATAATGTCATTCAAATGGAAGATGAAGATATTGGTTCAGAAGTTCTTGCGGAGAAAGAGAATGGTGATATAGGTGTCTTGTTAGATAGAAAGGAAATTGGTTTTAACGATAAACTTTTTGAAATGAAAGACGGTGCATTTATTTATGCGAGAAGAATTTTTTGTGGAGAAAAGGAATATTTGGTGAAATGTTTTTGCGATTCGCAAAAAACATATGATGATGGCGAATATTTGTACGATGAGTCAAGCGATAGTTGGACATGGGCAGAACATAATCTTGACGTGCTATCAAAAAATAATGAAAATGTTTTGTATGAATTTTATGATTTAAATGGTGAAACGGTATCAAAGGAAGAAGTGGTCAGACTTTTAGAGAAAACAGTGAAAGAGCATGAGGCATTAAAGTCAGATGTAAAGCAAAAAGCACAACAATTGGATTTTGATACATTGTTGGGAGGAGAGAATTTTTCTGTAGAAGAAATATCTGTGAAGTTTAATCCTTATCAGTATGGAAATACAAATATGGTAGTCGTTAATTTGAACTTGCGTATATGCCATGAGTACACATCAGAGGAAACAGATATATATGACCGCAAGGCGGTAGCATTTTATAATTCAGAGGGGGAACTTGTGAGATATGGATTGCTGGTATCAGGGAGTGTCAATGATTCTGTGAATGGCTGTATATTACAATGCGAGAATAACGAGTTGCGTTATTTTAGTGGGACAAAGGATGAAGTTGTATATACAGATTCTGAAAAAGAATATCAATATTATGATGAAATGTATGGTGCAGCTGATTATAATTATTATAGTAACAATATTTTTGTGTTGAAGTCTACTGTGTCAGACAATCAGTGGCTGCTGGTTGATTCGGATTCTGATTTTGTGACAGAATGTTACGGTTCTGATTTTGGAGAAATAGTGGACAGTGGACAGTATTATTCTGTGGGAAATTGGTGCTTGATTGAAAAAAAACAGGATGAATATGTGGTGAATATATATGATGATGAGTGGCAGTTGATGCAATCTGAAAAATTAACAGCGTTTCAATCAAATTTTCAGATGGAATATCAGTATCAGAAAAAGGATAATACTTTAAAGTATTGCGTTGTAATATATGATGATGACAGTTACAGGATTGTATTTTCAAATGGTGTTGTAGAGGATGGAAAACAATCACAGCCTGTTGTTTTTTCTGGTGAAGATGAAAGATATGGTGGAATTGTATATCGTTCAGAGCGTCAATATATTGATGAATCAGGTTGGCAGTATCAAGAATATGTTTATGATACAGATGGAGAGTTAGTGGTAGAATCTTTAAACCAAGAAAAACGTTCTGTTGCTATTTTTGAAAAAGCAAAAACAATTGTGGTCGCAGATTCTTTTTGGGATGGGAAAGGAAAAGTTTCAAGTGAATCCAATATACCAGATGGTGACCAGACGGTATTGGAAAAACCAAGTTCAACATCATCTATCGATTCAACTACCAATGACAAGGGGGCATCAAATTCTGCCGGTAATGAAATAACATCAGAATCAAAAAGTGTTGTAATCCCTGTAAAAAATACAAAGTTAAAACATTCATCCGGGGATATTTATACAGTTACTAAATCCGGAATCAAAAATGGAACGGTAGCGTATACAAAAGCACGCAATAGCAAGTCATCTGTTGTTAAGATTCCTGCAACAGTGAAAATCAATGGGATTACTTATAAGGTCACATCTATTTCTGCGAAAGCATTTAAAGGTAATAAAAAATTAAAAAAAGTAACGATTGGTAAAAATGTTGTCAAAATTGGAAAACAGGCATTTTATGGTTGCAAGAATTTGAAAAATATCATCGTTAAATCAACAACTTTGAGTTCTAAAATGGTGGGGACAAATGCGTTGAAAGGAATTAACAAAAAGGCAGTAATCACAGTGCCTAAGAAAAAATTACTCATTTACAAAAAAATATTTAAGAGTAAAGGTATTGGCAAAAAAGTTAAAGTGAAATAAGCTGTAGAACATTTACATTTCTTGCCTAAAACATAAATTTGATATATAATGAGCCAAGTACTC
>CAZFHT010000058.1:0-12781 GCA_964518785.1 uncultured Eubacterium sp. | reverse complement strand
AGATGCGCATAGACGCTGAAAATGGTGCAACAGCAGGCAAAACAGACCTCGCTAAACGTGCAAAAGCTCAGAACCTTGACGCAATCCATGATACCGTTCATGAGATGGCTAGAGACGAGGCTCGCCACGGAAAAGCATTTGAGGGACTTCTCAAGAGATATTTT
The DNA here is from genome assembly GCA_964518785.1 of uncultured Eubacterium sp. Lineage (GTDB taxonomy): Bacteria > Bacillota > Clostridia > Lachnospirales > Lachnospiraceae > Eubacterium_F. The sequence continues at coordinate 12,617 of CAZFHT010000058.1, read as the reverse complement.
GGTTAATCAAAATTCTTGTGAAATCAATAATTTTAAACCTTTCAGGGTGTGTGAGAAATTCTTGCACACCCTATTTTTTATTTAGATTTATTGAGAAATAAATTTCTGATTCATCGAAAAAGCAAACTGATATTTCATACTGTTCCGCCGTAAAATTCCGTAGCCGGCAGTTCTGCGGCTGCCCATCACGAAAAACCGTCAGACTATCCAAATCAATTTCAATGCGGCGGGGTGAACAGTTCATGCCCTCCCCCGTCATTTTTAAATAACTTTCCTTCATTGTCCACAATTTGAAAAATCGGCGGTTTCTCTCATCGTCGGTAGGTGCAGACGCAACATACTCCTGCTCTTTTTGACTAAAATAACGGACAGCAGTCTTGGCAGGTGCTGTCCCGATTTTCTCTATATCACAGCCAATCGGTGTATCCCCATCACTGACCACGCACAGAACCGCATCCTCAGAATGGGACAGATTAAAATTCACGCCCGGACACACCGGCTTTCCATTTTCCCCTATCGTCACCTGATGAGTGGCAGCATCACAAGATGAAAACGCTCTCTCCAGCAGTTTCCATGCCCCATAACACAGCTTTCTGTCACCGGAATGTGCATAGCTCAATATTTTTTTCTTACGCCATTCGGGAATACCGGAAAGCAGGGACATATCTTCTTTCGGGTCTGCCAGAGAAGTAATCATTTGCAAATAGACTTTTATCATAATTGAAAATCCTTATAGTCCTCAATGGTAAAACGATGATAGATAACGTGACACCCCTCATCCGTCAGGCAATAACGAAACGAATCCGGCTGTCCATCCTCAAAATAAACAAGATAATCAAATTCACCATGTGTCGCCTTTTCCACATGAACGCACTGGGAATATTTTTTAAATACGGCAATCACGTCCTCGATTGAAACAGAATGTCCGGATACCGTTTGAATAAAATCATACAAAAAGCCCTCCTGCTCCGTATGAGTGTAAATATATTCAGACGCCTGCGGCGGCAGACAAAAACAAAATCTTTCGCCTACGTTAGAAATTTCTATTTTCCCTAATTTTTCTTGTACACTGCCGCAAAATTCAACTAACGCTCTGTTCATTTCCACAACATCAAAATCTGTTTCCAAAAATCGGTTCAAGGATAAAATCGGATAATACAAACGAATTACTTCTTTCCGGTATCCTAATTTAATTTGTTCTTCTTTTATGACATCACATATATTCTGTTCCAGCTTTGAAAATATCATCCTGTTACCTCCATCCATTCTGCAAACGTATCTGTCTGTCTATCCAGCTCTTTTGATTGGCATTATGAATCACGTCCCCCGGCAGGCTCTCTCCTATCAAAAAGGGCGAAGCCGGATTATGTTTTTTCATATTTTCTTTCACAAATGCTGCATTTGTATTGGCATAACAGTATTTGCACAAATGCCCGCAAGTATCATATGCACCAATGTCCACACCGAGAAGGCAGCCGCACTGACCGTTTCGCTGATTCGTCTTTCTTTTCGGCACCTCCAAATGATGCTTTAGTGCTTTTTCAAATGTGTAAATAGTCATACAGCCGGAGCAGTCCGCCCCATAGCGTTCCAGCTCACCTCCCTCTGCACAAGGACGAATCGTCATATCATACTTTGTGCCAATCCGTATCAGTTCTTTGCCAAGTTTTATCCGTTCTTCCCGAAAAACCTCTCTGGCTTCCGGGAAATTTCTCTCTACCTTTTTGTAAATATCAATAAAGCTGATAACACAGGTCTGCGTATACCCCGCCAGCTTTTCTGCTATTTTCTCAAATTCTTCTATATGACGCTCCACCGTAAATTCTTTACTTATAAAAACCGGGTCATACCGCCAGCCTGCAGAATCCACTCCCACCATGTCAGAAAGAGTCTTAAAATTCTCTATCACCTGCTCCTTGTCCGGAACATTTGGCTCGACGTTTTTTCCGTAAGGTGTAATCGTGACGAACCAATATTGTCCAAAAGGAGCCAGCTCATCCATATGAGAAAGCAGCGGTTCCGGATTTTTCGTACAAAACGCCATCAAATCCACCACATCCGGTGACAAACGATACTTTGTCACACTGCTTGGGTTATAGGGATTGCGAACCAAAACATATCCTTCCTTTATGCGGTTTAGCAACCACCGGCTGTAAAATGCCGGGATGTCCGTTCTCATTCCCGTCTGTATTATCATCTGATTTTCTCCTCTATCACCTTGAATGTGTACGCCACAAGGACGGCAGTTCAAAGAACTGCCGTCGTCTTTTGATTTAAAAAATTTAAATAATTTAAATTTTTTAAATTATTTTTTTGCCAGCCAGATGTTAAGCACCACAGGAGGTCGGTTTGCTTTCCGTTTCCTCCGACGCACCACACGCACTGCCGCAAGCTGCCGGTTTGCTTTCCGGCTTATCGGATGCTCCACACGCTGTTCCGCAGGACGCTCCGGCAGAATTACCTGTTTTCTTGTCCTCATTCCATCCAGAAATGTTTGAAAGTGCCATATCTCTACCTCCATTTCAATTTGCACAGGGTATGAAAAACCGATACTTATGTATGTTTTTCACACCGTCCGTTTCAATGTTTACAAGCATATCATAGCAAAATTTTCCCATTAGCACAAGTACGCACTTTTTTGTAACCTAGCTTTTATTGTCCAATGAATGCAATTTGAGTATTTTTTTAATTTTTATAGCAATCCACAGAGAATGGTGTTATAATGAGTTCGTGTTGAACTGTACATCTGTTAAAAATAAGACAAGTCAAGGTGTCAGTTATTCATTATTTGCCGTACTAGGGATTTTAACAAATTAATATTGATGAAAAGGAGTTTAAAAATGATATTCAGAATTATATTAAGGATTGTAATTTTTATAGGATGTCTTATTTTAGTACGTAATAGTTTTAAAAGTCTTAAAAAAGAGAAAAATACAATTAATATCGTTGAAATGGTTGGAACGATATTAATGTTAATTAGCAGTGTCATCCTTTTATTTACAGAATACGAAGGGTGAAATTATGCACTCAAACTTCCCACACTAATAAAACAACCGTAACACTCGAAAGCGATTGCATATTTTGACACACTGACAAAAACGAAAAGCAAACAATACCAATCATGCGACAAGAAAAGCTCCACTTTCAAAGAGTTCTTTTCTTATCGCATGACCGTAACGTAATAACATCATTTTGTATCTTTCTTATAAATCTCATTATACCGTTTCTAACAGTTCTTCCTGCAATGCCCTTACCTCACTGGCAGACAAAACAGGAAGATAACGCACAATCTGTTCTATAGATAACTGCCCATCTTTTAACATTTGAATCGCCGTCTGTTTTGCATTCTCCTTTGCAGCTTCTTTTGCAGCTTCTTTTGCAGCTTCTTTTGCAGCCTCATAAGCCTCGTATTTTTCGCTTTCAATATAAGAACGTAAAATTTCCTCTTCATCATACAATGCCAACATAATAGATACAACCTCCTTTTCACGACTTTGCAGATAATTTTTCAACACGTTTCTATCTTTACAAATGCGGATAGTCTCCATCACCGCCTGACGGGTCCTCCCATAGTTTCTCATCTGCTCATTGTAGACCTTTGTAAATGTTACATATTGACCAATAATGTCATCCTTGTTATCACCATAAAGGACTTTTACCTTAACATCCAAAAAGCACTCCTGCCCGCCAAAGAACTCCTCGGAGAGACTGAGATATTCCGGACGTTTCTGCCTGTCTCCCGTATAAATCACATACAATTCCGGTTTTGGCAGTGATACTTTTTTACTCTTATAAAGATTTTGTTTCGTTCTCTCAAAGTAATCCTGATAGGTACTCATCAGATAAATGAGACTGCGGATAATAATATTCGTCGTCCATGTAGACTGAGCCTCCGCAAGAATCATCAGTCGATTGCCAACAAGAAAACCCACATCATTGTAAATGTCGTCCGTCAGTATGTTGTGAATCGTAATATCTGAAAGCTCATCCTCGGTTACATCCGTATCCTCCGGATGAAGAGCCTTATACAACTGAATCAGGTATTTTTTATCTCGGAAAAGATGGGTAAATACACTGTCCTTAATATTATATTTCGCCACTTCCTTATTTTTTAATTGGGTTGCTGATATTTCTCTTTTCTCCTTGCTTTGCAATCCGTCACCTCGCTGTTCTGTATGTCAAATCTTTAATCCTATTATACGAAAGGTTTCATGATACTGCAAGAGTTGATTTCAGTCCCAAAAATATTATTTTGATTTGAAAAGCAGTCCGCTTTCGTCCGCATCCAGCGTCAGGACATCCCCGACCTTCACTTCATCGGCAAGGATTTTCTTTGCCAGAAGTGTCTCCACATTTTTCTGTAAATAACGTTTTAACGGACGTGCACCATACGTCGGTTCATATGCCTGCTGCACAATATAATCTTTCGCCTTTTCCGTAAGTGTCAGCGTCAGTTCTTTGTCCACCATCCGCTTATTAATATCCTCCACCAGAAGGTCAATGATTCCCCGGATATCCTCCCGGCTCAATGGCTTAAACATAATCGTTTCATCCAGACGGTTCAAAAATTCCGGACGAAAATGACTTTTCAGCAGCGTAGTCACTGCCTCCTCACTCTCCGCAGAAATATTTCCATTTTCATCAATTCCCTCCAGCAAATATTCTGCTCCCAGATTCGAGGTCATAATCAAAATCGTATTTTTAAAATCTACCGTTCTTCCCTGAGAATCCGTCACCCGTCCATCATCCAACACCTGCAATAATACGTTAAACACGTCGGGATGTGCTTTCTCAATTTCGTCAAAAAGGACAACAGAATACGGTTTGCGACGCACAGCCTCCGTCAACTGACCGCCTTCTTCATATCCGACATATCCCGGAGGAGCCCCAATAAGACGAGACACGGAATATTTCTCCATGTATTCACTCATGTCAATACGAACCATATTTGCCTCATTGTCAAAAAGGCACTCCGCAAGGCTCTTTGCCAATTCCGTTTTTCCAACGCCGGTAGGTCCCAAAAACAGAAACGAACCAATTGGTTTGCTAGGGTCTTTGATTCCTGCCCGCGAACGGATAATCGCCTCTGTCACTTTTGTCACGCCATCATCCTGCCCAATCACCCGGCGGTGAAGTTCATCGTCCAGATGAAGTGTTTTGTTTCGCTGGGATTCCGTCAGTTTCGTCACCGGAATTCCCGTCCACCGGGATATAATCTTAGCGATTTCATCATCCGTAACACTTTCATGCACCATGGAGGTCTCCCGGTTTCGTATCGCACTTTCAGCCTGCTCCAACTGCTGTTGCAGCTGCGGGAGCTGGGAATACTGCAATTCTGCCGCTTTCTCCAAATTATAATTTTGCTTTGCTATCTCAATCTGGTTGTTTGTGTCTTCAATTTGTGCTTTAATTTCATGGACTTTCTCCACCGAAGATTTTTCACTGTCCCATTTTGCCATCTTTCCGGCAGAATCCTCACGCGACTCTGCCAACTCCTTCTGTAACGCTTCCAGTCTCTCCTTACTGAGATTATCCGTCTCCTTTTTCAGAGCCGCCTCCGCAATCTCCATCTGCATAATACGATGCTGTATCTCGTCCAGTTCGGTAGGCAGCGAATCCAGTTCCGTCTTAATCAAAGCACACGCCTCATCCACCAAATCAATGGCTTTATCAGGAAGAAAACGGTCTGAAATATACCGATTCGACAATACGGCTGCCGAAACCAATGCCCCATCGGTGATTTTTACGCCATGGAAAATTTCATATCGGTCCTTCAAGCCTCTCAATATGGAAATGGTGTCCTCCACCGTCGGCTCATCCACCATAACCGGCTGAAAACGGCGTTCCAATGCCGCATCCTTCTCAATATACATACGGTACTCATCAAGTGTAGTGGCACCGATACAGTGCAGCTCACCCCTTGCCAGCATTGGTTTTAAAAGATTGCCTGCGTCCATGGCTCCGTCCGTCTTTCCGGCACCCACAATCGTATGCAATTCGTCAATGAACAAAATAATCTGACCGTCGCTTTCCTTTACTTCCTCCAATACCGCTTTCAAACGTTCCTCAAACTCACCGCGATATTTCGCTCCGGCAATCAAAGCTCCCATATCCAACGCAAACACCTGTTTATTTTTCAGTCCCTCCGGCACATCTCCCCGAACAATCCTCTGGGCAAGTCCTTCCACAACTGCTGTTTTACCAACGCCGGGTTCCCCGATAAGTACCGGATTGTTCTTTGTCTTTCTTGACAAAATCTGAATCATGTTTCGGATTTCACTGTCTCTGCCAATGACCGGGTCCAGCTTTTGGTCACGTGCCCGCTGCACCAAATCATACCCATATTTCTCAAGGCTGTCATATACCGCCTCCGGATTGTCACTTGTCACCTTCTGATTGCCCCGGACTTTGGAGAGAGCCTGCAAAAATCTCTCCCTGTCAATCTGAAATTCCTTCAGCAGTTCTTTTACCTCGCGGGAGGGTTTCCGCAGCAGACTCAGGAACAAATGCTCTACCGAAACATACTCGTCTCCCATCCCCTGTGCCTCATTTTCAGCATAAACAAGTACTTTATTCAGGTCATTGCCCACATATACCTGACCGCCTTCTACCTTCGGTCTTTTTTTGATAAGACCTTCCACCTGTGCCAGAAAAACAGAAGAATCAATCTCCATCTTTTCTAACAGCTTTGCCATCAGACTGTCCTCAATCGTGAGCATACTATAGAGCAAATGCTCCTGTGTAATCTCCTGATTGCCAAAATCATAAGCGATTTTCTCCAGCCGATTTAAAATCTCTACCGATTTCTGTGTGAATTTTGTAATGTTCATATGTGTCAACTCCCTTCTTAAATGATAAAAATGGTGTACCTAGTATTTCCTAAGTACACCATTAATATAACACCATTATTAGCACTCGTCAAGTTTGAGTGCTAATAATTTTCAATTTTCCATTATTTTTTTAACTGTGCCTGCCATCTGGAAAGTAATCCTTGCAAATCCGACTCGACATAATATTTTCTTTCTACCGCAACCATCTGCCCGACAGCACTTATCCGAAAAAAGTGATATGGCCGCAACGCATACCCCAGTAAGGAAATCACGCTCCCTGCTATCAGTACCATGCAAAACACACCAAAAGCAGCAAACTTAAAATTGAAAATACCGTCTAACATAGCAGCAGTCAAACTGATATCAACATCATCCGATGCAACCGCATTATAAACAGATTCTGCTTTATCAATTTCAGAATCAATGCTCTGCGTGACTGTAACAGCCTTGTACAGCAGCTTTCCACCAAACACCAACAGACATGAAAACATCAAAAATGCAATCAACATCCTTTTAGAACGCATCGTAATATACTCCACACTGAGAATATCCTTCATGGGAACAGACACATTCTCTGAAGATTTACGAATGTACCAATCTCGCAACTGATAATGCCTGCCTTTTATAATCAAATACTCATCTGTCATGATTATATCAGCGGATTTCCCATCATAGGCATCTGCACGAATCATCTCCGACATTATAACAATTCCTTCTTTTTCTTATCAAACTCTTCCTGCGTAATCAAGCCTTGTGCCAGTAAATTAGCATACTTGGTAAGTTCATCTGCAACACTAACCGGCTGGGACACTTTCTGCGTAACTGCTGCGGAAGATACCGCCTCTTGTAACTTGTTGGCAACTTCATTATCCGCCTCCTCAATTGCCCTGTCCTTTGCCAGTCTGAGCTGTTTCTGAAAATCCGCAATTTCTTTTTCAGAAAACCAGCGAATATCAAACCCTATCTCACCACCAGCAAACTGAATTGCAAGCAAAGTCTTTTTTGAATGAACGTAATAAGCAAGTGCAAGCAAACCCTGAAGCAACAAACCTATCCCAGCAACTCCAACAAAATCTAAAGGCATCTCCCAATGATACCCACCTATTGCGTCGGCTATCACCCAACAAAAGCAAATAAAACCTGCCAGAAACAATATAATTGTCATTATCTTAGCAATAATAGATGAATAACGGTCATATCCAGAGCCTGTTACATCCTTTAAGTCAACAGTTCTGGATTTATTCCTCTTAATCATTTTTTCTTTCCACTATTTTTTGTAATCAATTCATAAGTCGTTCCCTGAAAATACATTCTCTTATCACTTACCACCGCAAAACCCTGTGATATCGAACCATCGCTTAAAAAATTCTGAATATACGTATTCCCTAATGTTGTTACCAATTTTTCTTTTGGACTAACAAAAAATCTTTTAAATCTTTCATCTGTCCTGTTTCCTCCCCCTTGTGCACATTTGGGGCATACCCCATCAATAAGTTCTGCCCCACATCTTACGCAAAATCCTGCCATTCCTTTATCCTCCTTTAGATAACATAATTTTTGAACAACTACTGATGTTCGAATCCATCATATCATATTTTTTTGCCAAATGGGGCGAGATGTAATAAATAACGTGTTTGATGTAAGATTTAACATACTTATAGGATGTTCAGCTCACAGATGTAATATTTGGCATACTGATGTAACATTTGACATATTCATCGAAATACTATTTTTTGCACTCAAATTTTCACAAACACATGAGGAAGAAAAAGGTTGTATTCAATAACTGCTTTTGTTACAATATCAGTATGTACATGACTATTGTCAATAAATATTGTGACAGTGTGAAAAAATGATTGTTGAGGCGGTGATTTTATGGGAAGAACAGTAGGAATCGGAATTCAGGATTTTGAAAAGATAAGAAAGAATGATTGTTTTTATGTGGACAAAACGAATTTCATCAAAGAATGGTGGGAAAGCAGCGATGATGTAACCCTGATTGCCCGTCCCCGCCGTTTCGGAAAAACACTGAATATGAGTATGCTGGATTGTTTTTTTTCGAATCAGCATGAGAATCGTGGAGATTTATTTGAAGGTCTGTCAATATGGCAGGAGGAGAAGTACCGGGAGATTCAGGGGACGTATCCGGTGATTAATCTGTCTTTTGCCAGAGTAAAGGAAAATACTTTTGAAAAAACAAAAAAAAGCATAGGGCAGTTAATTACCGGGTTATATAATGATAATATTTTTTTGCTGAATAGTGGTCAGCTTACAGAAGAAGAGGGGAAATCTTATCGAAAAATCACACCGGATATGGACGAAACAGATGCTGCGTATTCCATTCAAAACATGTCGAAATATCTCAGTCGTTACTATGGCAAGAAGGTCATTATCTTATTGGACGAATATGATACACCGATGCAGGAGGCATATGTGAATGGATTTTGGGATGAGCTGGTAGGTTTTATCCGAAATATGTTTAATTCCACTTTTAAGACAAATCCATATTTAGAGAGAGCCATCATGACAGGAATTACTCGTGTCAGCAAAGAATCAATTTTTTCAGATTTGAATAATTTGAATGTAGTCACAACGACATCTGACCAATACGCCACTGCATTTGGTTTTACAGAAGAAGAAGTTTTCAACGCCATGGATGAGATGGGGCTGAACGATAAGGACGAGGTCAAGGCGTGGTATGACGGCTTTGTTTTTGGAAGTGTGTCAGATATCTATAATCCATGGTCGATTATCAATTATCTGAAAAATCATGAACTTGAGACATACTGGGCAAATACCAGCTCTAACAGTCTGGTGGGCAAGCTAATCCGGGAAGGCAGCCGGAATATTAAAGAAAAGTTTGAAATTTTGCTGCAGGATGGAACGTTAGAAACATCAATTGACGAACAGATTGTATACAATCAGTTGGGGAGAAAAAGAGATGCGGTATGGAGTCTGCTGCTTGCCAGCGGTTATTTGAAAGTTGTATATGCGGACAAAAAAAATAAAATATATAAATTGACACTCACTAATTATGAAGTGAAGAGAATGTTTCAGGAAATGGTTGCTGACTGGTTCTATACGGAGGATGAAAGCTACAATGATTTTGTGAAGGCACTGCTCCTTGGAGATAAGAAAGCAATGAATATTTATATGAATAAAGTGGCGTTAAATATATTCAGTTTCTTTGATACGGGAAACCGCCCGTCTGGAACAGAGCCGGAACGTTTCTATCATGGCTTTGTACTCGGACTGATGGTGGAGTTACAGGGACGTTACGTCATCACATCAAACAGAGAAAGCGGTTTTGGGCGGTATGATATTATGCTGGAGCCGTTGCAGCCGGAGGATGACGGCATAATTATTGAATTTAAGGTACATGACCCGGAAGACGAAAAAGCACTGGTGGATACCGTAGCATCTGCTTTGGCACAGATTGAAGAAAAACAATATGAACAGATATTAATTGACAAGGGAATAGCGAAAGAGCATATCCGTAAATATGGGTTTGCCTTCGAGGGAAAGACGGTTTTAATCGGGTAGAAAGGTATATGACTATTGTCAATAAATATTGTGACAGTGTAAAAAATGATTATCGAGGCGGTGATTTTATGGGAAGAACAGTAGGAATCGGAATTCAAGATTTTGAAAAAATAAGAAAAAATAATTGTTTTTACGTGGACAAAACGAATTTCATCAAAGAATGGTGGGAAAGTAGCGATGATGTTACGCTGATTGCCCGTCCCCGCCGTTTCGGGAAAACGCTGAATATGAGTATGCTGGATTGCTTTTTTTCGAATCAACATGAGAATCGTGGAGATTTATTTGAGGGGCTGTCGATATGGCAGGAGGAGAAGTACCGGGAGATTCAGGGGACGTATCCGGTGATTAACCTGTCTTTTGCCAATGTGAAAGAAACAACTTTTCAGAACGCTTATAAAATGGTTTGCCACACGTTGTATATGGTATATGAGAACAATGCTTTTTTGCTACAGAGCAGTCAACTGACAGCAGAACAAAAATCTCAATTTTCCCACATGCGGGCGTGTCTCAGAGAAGGAAAGCAAACAGTAGAGGTGACAACCTCTTTGCAGCAGTTAGCTTATTTGATGACATGTCATTATGGAAAGAAAGTGTTAATTCTTTTAGACGAGTATGACACACCAATGCAGGAGGCATATATCAACGGATTCTGGGATGAGATTGTGTCTTTCTTTAGAAGTTTGTTCAATGCGACATTTAAGACAAATCCATATTTAGAGAGAGCTGTCATGACCGGGATTACTCGTGTTAGTAAAGAATCAATTTTTTCTGATTTGAATAATTTGAAAGTGGTAACGACTACCTCGCCGGAGTATGCTACCGCCTTTGGATTTACAGAGGATGAAGTGTTTAGCTCGATGGACGAAATGGGTATGGCAGAAAAAGATGAGGTGAAGAAGTGGTACGATGGTTTTGTGTTTGGTGATATATCAGACATTTACAATCCTTGGTCAATTATAAACCTGCTTGACACCGGGAAACTCCGAACTTACTGGGCAAATACCAGCTCTAACAGTCTGGTGGACAAACTCCTCAAAGAGGCAAACGTAAATATCAAAGAAAAATTTGAAACACTGATACAGGGGGGAACGATTGAAAGCAATCTGGATGAACAGATTGTTTATAACCAGTTAGGGAAAAAAAAGGATTCAATATGGAGTTTACTGCTTGCCAGCGGCTATTTAAAAGTGGTGCATGCGGATGTCAAAAATGAACAGTATGAATTGACACTCACTAATTATGAAGTAAAGAGAATGTTTCAGGAAATGGTTGCTGACTGGTTCTATACGGAGGATGAAAGCTACAATGATTTTGTGAAGGCACTGCTCCTTGGAGATAAGAAAGCAATGAATATTTATATGAATAAAGTGGCGTTAAATATATTCAGTTTCTTTGATACGGGAAACCGCCCGTCTGGAACAGAGCCGGAACGTTTCTATCATGGCTTTGTACTTGGACTGATGGTGGAGTTGCAGGGACGTTATGTCATCACATCAAACAGAGAAAGCGGTTTTGGACGGTATGATATTATGCTGGAGCCGTTGCACCCGGAGGATGACGGCATGATTATTGAATTTAAGGTACATGACCCGGAAGATGAAAAAACACTGGCGGATACCGTACAATCTGCTTTGACACAGATTGAAGAAAAACAATATGAACAGATATTGATTGATAAGGGAATAGCGAAAGAGCGTATCCGTAAATATGGGTTTGCCTTCGAGGGAAAGACGGTTTTAATCGGGTAGCGGGCGAGAATCCTCTCCGTCTCTTACCATATCACAAACACAGGGGGGAAGAAAAAGATTGTGTTAAATAACTGATTTTGTTACAATATCACTATACACATGACTATTGTCAATAAATATTGTGACAGTGTAAAAAATGATTATCGAGGCGGTGATTTTATGGGAAGAACAGTAGGAATCGGAATTCAAGATTTTGAAAAAATAAGAAAAAATAATTGTTTTTATGTGGACAAAACGAATTTCATCAAAGAATGGTGGGAAAGCAGCGATGATGTAACCCTGATTGCCCGTCCCCGCCGTTTCGGAAAAACACTGAATATGAGTATGCTGAATTGCTTTTTTTCGAATCAGCATGAGAATCGTGGAGATTTATTTGAAGGGTTGTCAATATGGCAGGAAGAAAAGTATCGGGAGATTCAGGGGACGTATCCAGTGATTAACCTGTCTTTTGCCAGAGTAAAGGAACAAAATTTTTCCACTTCAAAAGAAAAGATTT
>CAZFHT010000057.1:0-12792 GCA_964518785.1 uncultured Eubacterium sp. | reverse complement strand
GAGGAAGGCGGCTGTCATTCTTCACAAAGGTCTTGTGAAGGGAGAGGAGATGGTTCGCTCCGGTGAGAAGAATGTGTCGGCGGTTGTGCAGGCAATTACGGAGATAATCGAGTCGGAGCCGCTGGCAAAGATTGATTATGTGGAGGTCGTGGACTTTGATAACATTGAGCCGATTGACACCATTCAAGGCTCTGTGCTGACGGCGGTTGCCGTATATATTGGCAAAACACGACTGATTGATAACTTTATTGTGGAGGGATAGAATCATGACAATCCAGATGTTAAAAGGTAAAATTCACCGGGCTGTTGTCGTTCAGGCTGAATTAAATTATGTAGGAAGTATTACGGTTGATCCTGAATTGATGAAAGCAGCCGGAATTTTAGAATATGAAAAGGTTCAGATTGTAGACGTGGAAAATGGCAGCCGTTTTGAGACGTATACTATCGCCGGAGAGCCGGGCAGCGGGATGATTTGTCTGAACGGGGCAGCAGCCCGCATGGTTCAGGTGCAGGACCATATTATCATTATGAGTTATGCAGACATGACACCGGAGGAGGCGAAAAATCATAAGCCTAAGGTTGTATTTGTGGATGATAAAAATAAGATTGAACGGGTATCTGATTACGAAAAACATGGTCAGTTGTCGTGATGGAATAAGGTAATCGGAAAAGAAAGGAATGTACAAATGTTACAGGGAAAAACGGTCGTTCTTGGTGTGACCGGCAGTATTGCCGCATATAAAATAGCAAACCTTACCAGTATGCTGACAAAATTACACGCAGACGTTCATGTACTAATGACAGAACACGCTGTTAATTTCATCAATCCCATTACTTTTGAGACATTGACGAATCATAAATGTCTGGTGGACACTTTTGACCGGAATTTTAATTATAACATTGAACACGTGTCACTGGGGGAAAAAGCGGATGTGGTACTGGTGGCTCCGGCGTCAGCGAATATCATTGCCAAGATGGCGAATGGCATTGCGGATGATATGCTTTCTACTACGGTTCTCGCCTGCAAGTGCAAAAAGATTATAGCACCCGCCATGAATACAAATATGTATGAAAATCCCATTGTTCAGGCAAATATTCAGAGACTTCGGGAGTTCGGCATGGAGGTAATTGAACCCGCTTGCGGTATGCTTGCCTGCAAATCGATCGGGAAAGGAAAAATGCCGTCAGAGGAAACCTTGCTGGAACACATTTTGAGAGAAATCCAGTTTGAGCATGACATGGAAGGAAAAAAGGTTTTGATTACGGCGGGTGCCACAAGAGAGGCAATTGACCCGGTGCGTTACATTACGAATCATTCCACCGGAAAGATGGGGTATTCATTAGCTGCGGTCGCCGCCCGCCGGGGAGCTGAGGTTACGCTGGTCAGTGGAGTGACCAATCTCAACACACCGCTGGGCGTGGAGAGAATTTCTGTGGAAAGTGCCAGGGATATGTTTGAGGCTGTGAAGGCGAACTATGAAAATCAGGACATTATCATTAAGGCAGCAGCCGTCGCAGATTACACGCCCGAATCGGTCAGCGAGGAAAAGATTAAGAAAAAAGAGGGAGATTCCAGTATTGCCTTAAAACGAACTGCGGATATTTTATCATGGCTGGGACAGCACCGGAGGGAAGGTCAGTTTATCTGCGGATTTTCCATGGAAACAGAAAATATGCTGGAGAACTCCAAAAAGAAACTTGAGAAGAAAAATGTGGATATGATTGCTGCCAATAATTTAAAGGTGGAGGGAGCCGGATTCGGCACCGATACCAACGTGGTGACACTGATTACCAAAAAGGAAATAAAGGAACTGCCAATTTTGACAAAAGAAGAAGTGGCGGCTAGGATTTTAGATACTATATTGGAATATTTTTCGTAAAATGCCATATACTGTTAGTAGAGTGGAAGATTGCCATTATTTGACACGAACAGCATATTGTGGTATAATACTTCCGCATGATAACGTGTCATGGCTTATGGAAACGGAGGGAAATGATATGGGAAATGCCGATGTAGGCAGTGTCCGTCGTGCTGTAGCAAAGCATATAGGCAGCAAGGTTCAGGTAAAAAGCAATCTAGGGCGTCACAAATATGATGTGACGGAAGGGGTTATCACTCAGACATATCCTTGTATTTTTTTAATCGAGGTAAAGAATGAGGAAGAGGATATTTGTCAGACAGTATCCTATAGTTATACAGACGTTATTACAAAAGATGTGCAGCTCAGACTGTGCTAGTGTATCGGCCGGTACACTGGACGGATAGGATAGGTTGATGAAAAGAACTGACGCAAGGTTGGTTCTTTTTTTGTGCCATTCTGAATATATTCTACTGTACTCAAATAATGACAAGGAGGCAGCAGAATTGAGACTGATTACACAGAGAGTTCATATGAATAAATGTAATTGCCGGGAAACAAGGCAGCTGACACTGGACAGGGATTTCAATGTACCGGACGCCAGACCGGATGCAGTATCTGTCATGAAAGAGAAAGGGAACATACAAATTGAGGAGACTCGTATGATAGACGGGAAGGCAAGCATAAAGGGAGAGCTGGAGTTTCAAATTCTGTATGCTGTGGATGGGGAAATGCCGGTCAGTGAAATGCAGGGGAGTATTCCTTTTGAAGAAATGATACCGCTGTCATGTGCAGACCGGGATGATGAGCTGACGGTTCACGCCAGTGTAGAGGATTTGCGAAGTGAACTGATTAATTCACGAAAGCTGGGACTGAAAGCAATCATTACGCTGGAGGTGTCGGCAGATACCGTATGTGACGGAGAAGGTGCTGTGGATATCGAAGACGCAGACAATGTGCTTTGCCGAAAGAAGAAATTGGACATTTCAAAATTAGTATTTACGGGAAAAGACACCCTTCGAGTTCGGGATGAGTGGAAACTTCCGGGGACGAAGGACGCCATTGGACAGATTTTATATTCTGATTTTTGCCTTGGTGAGATGGACACAAGAATGACGGAGAACAAACTTCAGGTGGACGGTCAGGCAAGAATTTTTGTCATTTACCTTGGAGAAGGGGAAAAACCGCAAATGAATTTTTATGAAAATACATTCCCGGTTCAAGGGGCGATTGACTGCAACGGATGTGATGACGGGATGGTGGCACAGGTAGTAACCGGAATTCACAGCCGGGACATTGAAATTAAGGAGGACGAGGACGGCGAGAGCCGTATCTTTGACGCAGAGCTGGTAATCGATTTTGACATCAAAGTGTATGGTCAGGACCAATTGGAATTGTTGACGGATTTCTATTCCACCAAGGAAAAATGCCAGCCTGTTTTTGAAGCCTCTTATTTTGAAAATCTCATTGTACAGAATAAGAGCCGAACGAGGGTTAGTGGAAAAATTTCAGCAAATACAGACCGCATGCCTTTGCAGATTTGGAATGTCAGCGGCGACCTGCGGATTGACCAGAAAATTCAGCAGGAAAACGGTGTGCAGGTGGACGGCGTGGTGGATGTCAGCGTTCTTTACCTGACCGAAGATGACCGGGTGCCTTTGGTGTCGGTGAAGGGTTCACTGCCGTTTTCCCAGTTTGTGGAGGCGGATGGACTGGACGAAAATAGCAATGTGTGGATTAGCGGTTCGGTGGAACAGATTAGCGGAGGTATTACCGGGGACAAAGAGATTGAAGTTAAGGCTGTGGTGGCAATCGACTTGATAGCATTTGACAGAATCGAAGAACCTATCATAGCGGATTTTTCTTGTGAAAAAATTGACTGGAAAGCACGAAACCGCGAGCCGGGAATAATCGGTTATGTTGTTCAGGCAGGGGAAGAATTGTGGGATATTGCCAAGCGGTTCTTCACCACCACCGAGGCGATTATGTCAGTCAACCAAATGGAGAATGAAACGATACGAGAAGGAGAAATTTTGCTTGTACTGAAGGAAGTGGCGGCAAAAGGGTGAACAGCTTATATCGAAAATTAAGGGGGCGTCTTTCGGACGCCCCCTTAATTTTCGATATTACAATCTCATGCACTACCTAACTATTTACTATTCAGCAGTGGTGTCGGTATCAAGACCATCACGCCACTTTGTCAGTTTTTCTGTAGCAGCATCAATTGTCTGTTTGCAGATGTCCGGAAGGTCATCTCCCCAAGACTTTGCCGCCTGTTCGTAACCTTTCTTAATCGCACTAATCAATTCATCTGCTTTCGTGCTGTCGCCGCCGCTGAGAGCTTTTGCCATAGACACTAAACGCTCACTCGTCTGTTCTACACCCCAGTAACCATTCTCGCTGACATCCTCTTTTGCCTGAGCAATCGTTGCCGAATCGGCTTGGATATTTTTGAACAAATCAGCAAGAGAAGTTGAATACTTATTTGCCTGCTTTCCTAACAACTGGGTAACAAGATTCTGCAACTGTGTGTTCTTGCTGTTCAATTCCAGTTTCATGTTAGAAATAATCGAGGAATAGTCGGATGTCTTGCTGGTATCGCTCTCCGTAGCGTTGCTGGATGGCTCGTAAACAACACCGGTATCCTCTGCTTTTGTGGAAACTGATGTACTCTCCTTTGCAGAAGTATTTCTGCTCGCCGTTGTCGTGCTTGCTGTGTAAGCACCTGCCACCTCGCTTGTAACTCCATTTACACTCATAAGAAATCCTTCCTTTCTGTGCCAACTGGCACGATACTATATCTTATATTTCGGCATACAGTGAAAAAAATTTAACGGTATAAATCTGTTGTAAATACAAAACATTTGTAAGGGAGCAGCCGACATTTTTCTTTCGCTGCCTTTGCTGTTTCTAAATCATCAAAAATTCCGAATACCGTAGGACCGCTGCCACTCATCAGCGAACCGACAGCGCCGTTTTCCATCATACATTTTTTTATCTCGGCAATCTCCGGATGAGCCGGGATGGTCACCGTCTCCAGAATATTTCCCATGTGAGCACACAGGTCTGCTAAATCCCTGTTTTTCATGGCACTAATCATGTGGTCAATATCCGGGTGCGGGGAGTTTTCGTCTAAAACCAGATTGGAATAGACGAATTTTGTCGATACGTGAATTCCCGGTTTGGCAATCAATATATAGCAATCCGGCATTTTCGGAATGGTGGAGAGTTTTTCTCCGATTCCTTCCGATAAGGCGGTTCCCTTCAGGACGCAGTAAGGAATGTCTGCACCCAGCCGGACACCCCGTTTCATAAGCTGCTTTTTGCTTAATCCAAGGTCAAAGAGGTCGTTCATTGCCAGCATACAGGAGGCGGCATCGGTACTGCCTCCCGCCATCCCGGCAGCAACAGGAATCCGTTTGTCCAAATGAATATCCAATCCGTCCCGGATACCGAATTCCTCCATCAGCATTTTTGCACTGCGGTAGACAAGATTATCTTCGTTTACCGGAAGAAAACGAAGATTTGATGTCAGATGGATTCCCGGTGTGGTGGATTTCGTCAGCGTAAGACGGTCAAAGAGCCTTATGCTCTGCATAATCATTTTTACCTCATGGTAGCCGTCTTCCCGGCGGCGGAGAACATCCAGCCCGATATTTATTTTTGCCGGAGCATTAATCCAGATTGAGTCCATAGTTGTACCATCCTTTACTTTTGTTGCTGTTCTGCATTGTTTTCCTGATTATATCACAGAACCTTTCGAAAAAAAAGATTGAATAAAAACCATTTTTTGTGTGAATCATCTAGATATATAAACACTGACGTATTTATATTTGTGAAAAAACATACACAGAAATTAGCATATAAAAAAATAGAAAAGGAGCAAAAATCATGAGAAAGCATAAATATAAAATAGCAGGAATTTTAGTTGTCATGCTTGCGGCAGCGGTGCTGATACATAGGTATGAGAAGACGGAGCAGGCGAATCGGCAGCAGCAGGAAATCGCAGAGGAAATAATACGGTTACACGTTATCGCAAACAGTGACAGCCCGGAGGACCAGCAGTTGAAAATGGAGGTAAAAGAAATTATCGTGAACGACCTTCGTGAAGCAATGGAGGACGCAGACAGTATAGAGCAGGCAAGGGAGGTGATTGCCGGGCGTCTTCCGGAGATTGAGAAACTTGCCGAGGAAAAAATGCGGCAGGAGGGGTATGACTATACCGCAGAGGCAACACTGGGGCAGTGCTATTTTCCTGTGAAGGAATATGGGGATTTGACATTTCCGGCGGGAGAATATGAGGCATTGCGGGTGAAACTCGGAGCCAGTGAAGGCCGCAACTGGTGGTGTGTTATGTACCCAACACTTTGTTTTGTGGACTCAACCTATCAGATTGTGCCGGAGGAGTCCAAAGAAAAACTGAAATCCTCTTTGACGCAGGAGGAATATAATTCCCTTCTGGATGGCGGAGAGGACGTCACCTATTCATGGAAAATCGTCGAATGGATACAAAATCTTATATAAGGGAAAAAATCACTTGAATTTGGCTTGTCACCATGGTAAAGTGAAAGTTAGGTAAAATTTATGCAAGTGGATGGATTGGAGGATTACCATGAAAAAGAATATTGCGGTAATTTTTGGGGGACAGTCATCAGAGCATGATGTGTCTTGTATTTCGGCGACAAATGTCATTGAGGGATTAGACCGGAATAAGTATGACGTACATAGAATAGGCATTACAAAAGAGGGAAACTGGTTATATGTAGAAGATACCGAGTCGATGAAAGATGGGAGCTGGGTAAATGGTTCGGTTACCGCCATTCTTGCCCCGGACCATCAGTTTCAGGGAATTTGGAAAAAAGAAGGGGATAAGATAGAAGTTCTTCCTATTGATGTGATATTTCCTGTACTGCATGGCTTGTATGGGGAGGATGGCACGATACAGGGATTGTTTGAGATGTCCGGTATTCCTTATGTAGGCTGCGGCGTGTTGGCATCTGCGGCGAGCATGGATAAGATTTCCACGAAGGTTTTCGCTGCGAGGATAGGGGTTCATCAGGCTGATTATGTTGTGGACATTGCTAAAGACTGCAGTGAGATTGAAAATACGATGAATGTAGCCGAGGCGAAACTTGGTTATCCTATGTTTGTAAAACCGTCAAATGCCGGTTCCTCGCAAGGCGTCAGCAAGGTGTACAACCGCGAGCAGTTGAAGGCGGCAATTGAGTCAGCAAAGGAACACGACTATCGTGTGCTCATTGAGGAAAATATTAAAGGAAGAGAAATCGAGTGTGCGGTGCTTGGCGGAAGAAAAGCACAGCCGTCGAAGGTTGGTGAAATTATTTCCGCTGCGGAGTTCTATGATTTTGACGCAAAATATAACAGTGCGGAATCTAAGACAGTGGTGGACCCGGAGGATATACCGGAGGATGTGAAAGAAAAAGTTCGTGTCAATGCGCTGGCGATATTCAAAGCTGTGGGCGGATTTGGACTTTCCCGAGTGGACTTTTTCGTGGAGGAAAATACAAACGAGGTCATTTTTAATGAGATGAATACGCTGCCGGGCTTTACTGACATCAGTATGTACCCGATGCTCTGGGAGGCTATGGGAATCGGGAAAACGGAGCTGTTAGACCGTTTAATCGAGCTGGCGTATGAGAGATAGGAGAACGCAAAAATGCAGGAAGTGAAGATAAAAATCCGGGGACTACAGGCACAGGGAACAGAGCAGGAAGAACCCATTGAAGTAGTTTCTGTGGGGCAGATGTACGAAGAAGATGGGTTTGTTTGCATTAAGTATGACGAGATTACGAGAGAAGAAGAAAATGGTCTTGTTCAGACGGAGAAAAACTTGTTGAAGATAAAAGACACGCAGGTGGAGATTATGAAGAGCGGACCATCGGCAAATCATTTAGTTTTTGTGCCGAACCGAACTACCTTCACTTATTATTCGACGCCTGTGGGGGAATTAGAAGTGAGTATTCATACGAGTCAGGTGGAAAAGAAAGACTATCAGAGTGGTTTTCTGCTTGAACTACAGTATGAGCTGGAGATGAATCAGATGTTTATATCCACGTGCAATGTAGGTATCGCAGTGGAATACTAGAACGGAGGGAGACTTATGGAATTTGATTCCGCCAAGCTGCATTTTACGAAAATGCATGGAACGGGAAATGATTATGTCTATGTCAATCTTTTTACGGAAACGGTGGAAAATCCGGAGAAACTGGCAGTTCAGGTTAGTGACCGTCACTTTGGCATCGGTTCAGACGGATTGATTCTTATTGCGCCGTCAAAGACAGCAGACTGCCGGATGATTATGTACAATGCGGATGGCTCGGAGGGAGCTATGTGCGGTAATGGTATCCGCTGTGTGGCGAAATACGCTTATGAACATGGCATTGTGAAGGACTCCCACATGACGGTGGAGACGAAAAGTGGAATCAAGACACTCGATTTGACGGTGGAAAATGGAATTGTCACTTATGTTCAGGTAAATATGGGGCAGGCAATTTTGCGTCCGGCAGACATTCCGGTGAAGGCAGAGGGAGAAAATTTTGTTGCCCGTCCGCTGGTTGCAGGAGGCAGGGAATATCTTGCTACTTGTGTATCCATGGGAAATCCACACTGTGTCATTTTTACATCGGGAATTGATGATTTGGATTTGGAGAAAATCGGACCGTATTTTGAAAATCATGAGTTGTTTCCCGACCGTATCAATACTGAGTTTGTGGAAGTAATCGATGAACATACGATTAAAATGAGGGTGTGGGAGCGTGGATCCGGTGAGACGATTTCCTGCGGAACCGGAACGTGTGCCTCTACGGTGGCGGCAGTGTTGAACGGATATTGCAGGCAGGGAGAGGAGATTGAGGTTCAGATTCGCGGCGGCAAACTTTACGACACCTACATGGATAATGGCGAGGTGCTGATGAAGGGGCCGGCAACAACGGTGTTCGATGGTGAAATCGAAGTATAAGAGATACTGAAAGGATGGACTTGTGATATTTTACAGCATCCCCATGGAACGCAGAACGAAAATCCATGCGGTCAGCGTGACCGAGGACAATAATGTAGTAAGCACGATAATACTGGAAGTGAGTACATAATCATTTCCAGTATTTTTTGCCATAATATAGCAGGAAACCGTCGACGGTGAACCGAGCATTATGAGAATCGCCATAAGCTCCTGATTGCGGTAGCCGAGAAGGATGGCAAGGGGAAGGAATAAAGCTGCCAGTAAAATCAGCTTAATAAAGGACGCTGCCAGTGTCGGTTTGATTTTCTTAATCGCCTTTCGTCCTTGAAACGTGGCTCCGATGGACAGAAGAGCCAGCGGTGTCGCCGTATTTCCAATGCTTGTAATGGTTTTGTTGATAAAGGTTGGGAAATGGATTCCCAGAAAAGCAAAGGGAAGGGCAACGAGAATACCGAGCAGAATGGGATTGGTGAAAATATTTTTGATGGTAGTTTTCATGTCCGGCTTCTGCCCGCCGTTATCACCCTTGAGCGTCAAAATAACAACGGCAAATATGTTGTAAAGAGGAACGGCACCGATAATCATAAGGGGAGCCATGCCGGCACCGTTGTACATATTATCGATAAATGCCAGACCGAGAATGGCGGCACTGCTGCGGTAAGATGCCTGAATAAAGGCACCCTTTTCCTCTTCCTTTTTCATGAAAATCTCGGTCAGTCCCCAGATGACAAGAATGATGAAAAGAGTCACCACAAAGCAAAACAACACGTAATGAATATTAAAACCATGCCGGATATCATTTTCCGTCAGGTCTTTAAAAACCAAAACCGGCAGGGCAACGTTGAAGACATATTTGTCTGCTGTCTTTGTGAACTGGTCGTTGATTAGATTTATCCTGTATAGAACCTTCCCCAAAATAATCAAAAGGAAAATGGGAAGGGTGGCATTTATGCTGTATAAAAAATTATCCATAAGTTCCTCCGTTTAGTGTTTCTGAACACTTCCTTAAAAATATTCACTGTCACTTATCATAGCACAAAACTTTCCGAAGGAAAAGTAGTTTACATTCCGAAAAAAAATGGGTATAATGGAATCAGTGCTATTCACAGGTTTATAAAAATATGCAGATGGAGGGTAAGTATGTTAGAACAACTGAAAAAAGAAGTTTATGAAGCAAATATGGAATTGCAGGAAAAGGGACTTGTTATCTACACATGGGGTAACGTAAGCGGTATTGACCGCGAGAACAATTATGTCGTAATCAAGCCAAGCGGTGTTGAGTATGACGAGCTGACACCGGATGATATGGTAGTGGTAGATTTTGACCAGAACGTGATTGAAGGTAAATACCGTCCGTCTTCGGACACTGCCACTCACATTGAGCTGTACAAAGCATATCCGTCTTTGGCTGGTGTTGTACATACCCATTCTACATGGGCGGTAACATTCGCACAGGCAGGTATGCCGATTCCGGCACTGGGAACGACTCATGCCGATTATTTCTATGGAGATATTCCATGTACGAGAGATTTGACGGCAGAGGAGATTAATCTGGACTATGAGAGAAATACCGGCGTAGTCATTATCGAGACAATCGGTGACAAGGATCCGCTGGAGGTTCCGGGTATCGTAGTTAAGAATCATGGACCATTTACATGGGGAACATCTCCTGCCAATGCGGTATACAACGCCGTTGTTTTGGACAAGGTTGCTGAGATGGCTCACCACACCCTGACCTTGAATCCGAGGGTTGGCAAAGCACCTCAATATCTGATGGATAAGCATTATTACAGAAAGCATGGTGCAAATGCATACTATGGACAGAACTAGTTTTCAACTGGCTGTTGAAAAAATTTTATCCAGAGAACAGGAAAATCACAGCATTGGAACGTTGGGTGAAAAGACGCTCCATGCTGTGATTAAAAATTATGTGGAGCCGGACGAGGATTTTCATGAAGTGCGGCTGGATGGATATGTGGCAGATGTATATCGGGATGGGTGTGTCTATGAAATTCAAACAGCTAATTTTAACAAAATGCGTGAAAAACTGTGCGCTTTTTTACCGTTGTACAAGGTGACGATTGTATATCCGGTTCCCGCCACTAAGTGGCTGCGGTGGATTGATGTGGAAACCGGGGAGGTGACCGAACGGAGAAAATCACCTAAAAAGGGAACCCCGCAAGCGGTCTTCAAAGAATTGTACAAAATAAAACCATTTCTCAAAAATCCCAATCTTTCCATTCGGATTTTACTCATTGACGTAGAAGAAACCCGCCTTTTGGACGGGTGGAGTTATGACAGAAAAAAAGGCTCTCACAGAGATAACCGGATTCCCACTGATTTGGTGGAGGATTTGCTGCTGGAGCAGGTGGAGGACTACCGTATGCTTGTGCCGCCGGAGTTGGAGAGATTCGATTCCAAGGAATATGCAAAAGCGACAAAGTTAACGGTAAATCGTGCCCGCACAGCACTGAATGTCCTATACGACATGGGAATTGTGGAACGGGTAGACAAGGCGGGAAACCGTTATCTTTATGAGGTGAGGGAATAATTGTTCCGGCATTTCACCAGCATATATACCGCAGGAATGAGAAGAAATAAATTGATAAAATCCGTCAATTCCCACACCAGATTCAGAGGCATGATACCCCCTGCAAATATCATAATCAGATACAGGGCAAGATAGATTTTCTTCCCTTTTCCATGAAAGAGATAATCAAAGCCCTGCTGTCCGAAAAAACTCCACCCTACCAGTGTCGCCAGAGCGAAACTGACAATGGCAATTGTGAGAATTTCATCCCCGAAGAAGGGTAGTTTGGCAAATGCGGCAGCAGTAAGAGAGCCGGACGAAAAAAGAATCCATTCCGAAGGGTATTCCAATTGAAATGCCACAAGCACAATGCCTGTGACAGCACAGAGAACAACGGTATCCCAGAAAGAGGCACTCATGGAAATGAGTGCTTGGTTTTCGGCACGTTCTTCTGTGGAATGTCCAGCCACAAGCCCGGCTGTGCCAAGTCCTGCTTCATTGGTAAAAAGTCCTCTCGCAACGCCGTAGCGAACTGCTTTGCTCACACTAAAGCCCGCCAATCCACCGCCGATTTGGGGTAGTCCAAAGGCTCCCTTCACAATGTGGACAATGGCGGGGATGACATAATGAAAATGGAGAATCAGATAGAGCATACATCCCCCGAGGAAAAAGATTGCCATGCTGGGAACAACAGCCATAGAAAAATTTTCAATCCATTTTCGTCCCTGAAGGAGAATTAGTCCGACGACGAAGGCGACAACAATGGCAGTGAATACGGGGGTGATTCCAAAAACCTGAGAACAATTTTCGGTAATCGCATTGCTCTGGGTAGTACACCCGATAAAGAATGAGGACACGCAGAGGGCGGCACTGTACAGCAGTGCCATCCATTTTTTATGTAATAAATGCTCCAGCAGATACATGGGACCGCTTTTGAACGTCCCTTCTTTGTCCGGATATCGGAATTTGGTGCATAAATAAGTTTCGGCGTAGGTTGTCGCCATGCCGAAAACACCCGTCAGCCAGCACCAGAACACCGCACCGGGGCCGCCAAGGTACACTGCGGTGGAAACCCCTACGATATTTCCTGTCCCCAAGGTGGCGGCAAGCGTTGTAGTGAGAGAGCCAAAACGACTGAATCCATGCTCTTGTGCTGTTTTATCACCGAGTGAGAGCCGGATTCCTTTTATGATGTCACGCTGTACGAAGCCGAGATGGAACGTGTGGTATAAATGAAGCCCCATCAGCAGCACCAGTATCGGACCACTCCATAAAAATTGATTGAGAGACAAAAGAGACTGCATGGCTTTACCTGAAAAGAATCATTTATAAAAGGTATGATAGGGGCGGACGGAAAATACATGGAAAATATATGCCCCGGAATCAATCCTCCGGTGCATGATATTCAATAATATCTGTTATAT
>CAZFHT010000056.1:0-12911 GCA_964518785.1 uncultured Eubacterium sp. | reverse complement strand
GCGCCAGATTGGAAATGTAGAGATTCCGCAAAAGGCATTTATGAGCGTTTTGAAACTGGACGAGGAAGAATAGAAGGGGCGGATTGTTTGATTGGACTATATTTGCATATTCCCTTCTGTCTTCGTAAGTGCCATTATTGTGATTTTCTTTCTTTTCCTGCGGATGATGAGGGGAGAAAAGCATATATTTCGGCACTGGTAAAAGAAATGAAATTACAAGTGTCCACACAATCTGTGGACACTATTTTCATAGGTGGAGGGACGCCGTCCATTCTGGAACCGTCAGAGATGGATTTGGTTTTTCAGGGACTATATGACTGTTTTGATTTAAGCGGATTAAAGGAATTTACCATAGAATGTAATCCGGGAACCGTTACTGCGGAAAAGTTTGCCTTGTATCGTCAAGGCGGTGTGAACCGTATCAGTTTTGGTATGCAGTCTGCCATAGATAAGGAGTTGAAACTGCTCGGCAGAATTCATGATTTTGATGAATTTCTGTGCAGTTATCGTATGGCGAGAAAAGAAGGCTTTCATAACATTAATATCGATATTATGTCAGCCATACCCGGACAGACGAAGGAGAGCTATGATACGACGCTTTCTCGTGTGCTGGATTTGGAGCCGGAGCATATTTCGTCCTACAGCCTGATTATTGAAGAGGGAACGCCTTTTTATGATTGGTATGCGGAGAAACCGCCGGTGGACGAGGAGGCAGACCGATGGCTGTATGAGAGAACGGGAGAACGACTGGCAGACGCCGGCTTTCAGAGGTATGAAATTTCAAATTACGCTGTTTCGGGGAAATCGTGCTGCCACAATTTAAAATACTGGCAGAGAGAAGATTATCTGGGACTTGGTCTGGGAGCCTCCTCGTTTTGTACAAAGGGAGGTACCGGCAAACGATTTTCCAATGTGACAGATATGGACGAATATATAAAACGTGTGATGGAGAGAGAAGAACTGCCTCTGAATACAGAGTCGGTGGAGATTTTGACACAAAAAGATGAGATGGCTGAATTTATGTATCTTGGACTTCGCTGTATGGAAGGTGTATCGGGGGAAAAGTTTCAGCAATGCTTTGGCAAGTCGATGAGAGAGCTTTATGGGAAAGAGATTTCTTTTTGTGTAGAGCAGGGACTTCTTGAGCAAGAAGGAGATTTTGTCCGGTTGACCAACCGGGGCATTGATGTGAGCAACCGGGTTTTTGCAATGTTTCTTTAATAATGAAAGGCAGTTGTGCCGGAATGGAGGTTTGGTATGGAAAATATTCAACAGAAAGTAGAAGACTGTGTAAGGCAGATTCGTGAACGGACCGATTTTGTGCCGAGGGTGGCGTTGATTCTTGGCAGTGGTCTGGGAGAGCTGGCAGACGAGATTGAGACGGCGGCAGCCATAGATTATTCTGAAATCAACGGGTTTCCGGTATCTACGGTGGCAAATCACCGGGGGCGGTTCGTCTTTGGCTATATCGGTGAAACTCCGGTTGTGATTATGCAGGGGAGAGTGCATTATTATGAAGGGTATGCCATGAGTGATGTTGTTCTTCCTACGAGGGTGATGAAATCGTTGGGGGCAGAAATTTTATTCCTCACCAATGCGGCAGGAGGAATCAGCTCACTGCTGGAGCCGGGAGATTTGATGCTGCTGACAGACCAGATTAGTTCCTTTGTTCCGTCTCCGCTTATCGGACCAAATGTGGACGCTTGGGGGACAAGATTTCCGTCTATGGATACGATTTATGATGAGACGCTGCGGGATAAAATTCTCGCCATTGGAGAGCAGTGCGATATTTCTCTGAAACAAGGCGTGTACGTGCAGACCACCGGACCGAATTATGAATCCCCGGCAGAGGTAAAGCTGTTTTCTATGCTGGGAGCCCATGCAGTGGGGATGAGTACGGCAGTGGAGGCGATAACAGCGAAACATATGGGGATGAGAGTTTGCGGAATCTCCTGCATTACCAATATGGCAGGCGGTACAAGTAAAAATCCTCTCAGTCATGAGGAGGTCAGTGCTGTGGCTGACCGTGTGGCACCCCGCTTTAAGCAGCTTGTGACAGAAACGATAAAAAATATGTAATATCAGTATGAGGTGGTAAAGTTGAAGATACGTTTTTTCAATGCCCGCATTGTCACCATGGAGGAAGGAAAACCGATAATATCCGGTGAATTACACGTGGCAGATGACCGGATTCTCTATGTGGGAGAGGGGAAACCGGAAGAACCGGAGCAAGAGAGCGAAATATGGGACAGAGAGATTGACTGTGAAAATAATCTGCTGCTGCCCGGTTTTAAAAATGCACATACCCATTCAGCTATGACTTTTCTTCGCTCTTTTGCCGACGACCTTCCATTACAGGAATGGCTTTACCATCGTGTCTTTCCGTTGGAGGCAAAGCTGACAAAACAAGACATGACAGATTTGGCCAAAGTGGCAATTCTTGAGTATCTTACCAGTGGAATTACGGCGAATTTTGATATGTATCAGGATAATTCCTGCCATGCCGAGGCGTCCGCACAGATGGGATTTCGCACTGTCCTCTGTGGCAGTATGAATGATTTTGTCGGCAGTGTGAGTCAGACAGAAGAGGAGTACGACAGGCTGAATCACCGTTCGCCCCTTGTGACCTATCGGCTGGGAATGCATGCGGAATACACTACGTCCCGCGACAAAATTGAATCTTTGGCAAAATTGGTGGATAAATTAAAAGCACCTTTTTATCTCCATATTGCTGAGACAAAAAAAGAAGTGGACGACTGTTACGACAGATATGGGATGTCGCCCTTTGCTTTTTTGGATTCGCTTGGCATATTCGCCTATGGCGGAGGAGGTTTTCATGGTGTTTGGATGAACGACGAGGACAGAGAAATCTGCAAAAAAAGAAAGTTATCCATTGTCACAAATCCCTCATCAAATATGAAACTGGCAAGCGGTGTGGCAGACCTTTGCCGCATGATGGAAAGTGGAATCAATTTGGCGATTGGTACAGACGGACCGGCGAGCAATAACGCTCTGGATATGTTTCGGGAAATGTATCTGGCGGCTGTTCTTCCCAAAATACAAAAAGGAGACGCCTCTGCCATGGATGCCGGAGATGTCCTTCGCATGGCTGCCGTTGGCGGGGCTTATGCCATGGGCTTGACCGAGTGTGATACCTTGTCGGAGGGGAAAAAGGCAGATTTGATTATGATTGATATGCACCGTCCGAATATGCAGCCGGAGAATCATATATTGAAAAATATTGTCTACAGCGGCAGCAAGGAAAATGTGAAAATGACAATGATAGACGGCCGCATTTTATACGAAAATGGACAATTTTTCGTGGGAGAGGAACCGGAAGTGATTTATCAGAAGGCAAATGAGATTATTCGCAGAATGGATTGAGGAGGTAAAGACAGAATGAAATCTGTCATTTGTTATTGTACCCCTCAAGTTCTTCTGCGAGGCGTTCCCATTCCTCCATCGCCTCTGTCAAAGCACGTTCCTTTTCTTCTCTTGCTGCACTGAGTTCGGATAATTTATGGGCGTTGGTGGCGTTTTCCGGCAGTGAAAATTCTTCGTCGAAAGCGGCGATTTCTGTTTCTAATGTTTCGATTAACTGCTCGACTTTTTTATATTGGTTTTCCAGCTTGCGTTGTTCCGCTGCCTGTGCCTTTTGTTCCTTCCAATCCAATTTAGCATCAGTGGAGACGCTGCCTTTTTTCTGAACTGCCTCCTTATTTTTCTCTTGTGACACTTGATGTACTTGCTCCATAGTATCTTTTTTCTCAAGGTAGTACGAATAATTTCCGGAATACGACAAGAGCTTATGACTGGTTAAATCCAAAATTCTTGTAGCTGTTTTATTGATGAAATAACGGTCATGAGATACAAACAGCACCGTCCCGGTGTAATTGTTAATGGCGGTTTCCAAAATTTCTTTCGACGTAATGTCCAAATGGTTTGTCGGCTCGTCCAAAAGAAGAAAGTTTGCTTTGGAAAGCATGAGCTTTGCCAGAGAGACACGCCCCTTTTCGCCTCCGCTGAGTAGGTGAATCGGTTTGAAAACATCGTCTCCGGTAAATAAAAAGGCAGCCAGTACATTACGAATCTGGGTGTTGTTCAAATCCGGGTAATCGTCATGAATTTCATCAAAAATGGTTTTTTCATCATGCAGCACCTGATGTTCCTGGTCGTAGTAACCGATTTCTACATTTGAACCGAGAGTGACAGTTCCATAATCGATATCGATGTCTCCGTTTATCATTTTTAAGAGTGTTGTCTTTCCTGTGCCGTTTTGCCCGATGACCGCTACTTTTTCCCCTCGTTTTATTTCAAAGTTTATCTGGTCAAAGAGATGGTTTTCTCCGAAGGATTTGGCAAATTCCTCAACTTTGAGAACATCATTTCCGCTTATTTTGGAAGGAGACAGCTCAAAGGACATATTTTTTTCGTATTCTACCGGTTTTTCGATACGCTGAATTTTATTCAGCATTTTTTCCCGGCTCTCTGCCCGCTTGATGGACTTCTCACGATTAAAGGATTTCAGCTTTTCAATGACAGCCTCCTGATGTTTAATTTCCTGCTGCTGGTTATAATACTGGTGAATCAAGGTTTCACGAATGGCAGCTTTTTTTTGTGAATAGTTGCTGTAATTTCCGGTAAAAGATGTCACTGTTCCATGGTCAATCTCCACAACTTTGTCGGCAATTTTGTCTAAAAAGTATCGGTCATGAGACACCACAAGAACACTTCCCTTATAGGAAGTGAGATAATTTTCCAGCCAGCGGATGGCGTCCATGTCCAAATGGTTCGTTGGCTCATCCAGAAGGAGAAGGTCCGGTTCCATCAGCAGTAATTTACCAAGAGCCACTCTTGTTTTTTGCCCGCCGGAAAGATGATTGATTACCTGATTCATGGCGTCTCCGCCGAAACCAAGACCATTAATGATACCGAGAACTTTACTCTTATAGGCGTAACCGTCACCGGATTCAAAGGTTGTTTGCAGACGGTGATAGCGGTTTAACAGTTTCTCTAATTCGTCTCCTTCGGTATGAGACATCTGTTGTTCTAACTCACGAATCTGGCGGTCCAGTTCGATTACATCAGACTTTACTGCCAGCAGTTCCTCATAAATGGTATTCTCTGAATGATAACCCTGCTGCTGGGGCAGATAGCCGATGGCAGTATCCTTTGCCCGGATAACCTCGCCGGAATCTGCGGTGATTTCCTCCACGATTATACGCAGGAGAGTAGTTTTCCCGGCACCGTTGATGCCGACGACTGCTACACGTTCCTGCTCGTTAATGTGAAATGTGACATCCGAGAGAATCGTCTCCCCGGCAAAAGATTTATTTATATGATTGCATGCTAATATCATGATACGCCTCCATTACGATTTACTCGTAGAAGTATAGCATACTTATTCACTTTTTTGCAACGATTCCTTTGAAGAACCTCATTTCCGCTGATTGACAAGAATTTAACATTTGGATATAATAAAGAATAGACTAGTTGATGGAGGAATAGACAGCCAATGGAAAAAAAAATATCCTCTGCGGTGATTAAACGATTACCGCGTTATTATAGATACTTGAGCGAATTATTGGATAACGGTATTGCTCGCATTTCTTCTCAGGAGCTGAGCCGGCAGATGAATGTGACCGCATCCCAGATTCGACAGGATTTCAATAATTTTGGAGGTTTTGGACAGCAGGGTTATGGTTACAATGTTGAGGTTTTAAAAAATGAAATCGGTAAAATCCTCGGCTTGGACCAGCAGTATCAAGTGATTATTCTGGGGGCAGGTAATCTGGGGCAGGCATTGGCAAATTACGCCGGATTTAGCAAAAGAGGATTCTCTGTCTGTGGAATTTTCGATGTTGACCGGGAAAAGATTGGAAAACACGTGGGCGGTTTACAAGTAAGAGATATGGCAGAATTATCCCAATATGTGAAAGAAAATCAGGTTGATATCGCAGCGTTGACACTTCCGAAAGGGAAAGCTCCGGAAGTGGCAAAGGAGCTGCTGGACATGGGGGTTCGTGCCTTTTGGAATTTTGCTGCGACGGATTTGAATTTACCGGACAGTGCAGCAGTGGAAAATGTACATCTGGCGGAAAGCCTGATGCGTCTGTCTTACAACATTGCCAATATCCCTCACAAATGAAAAGGAAAGGAAGGGGCGGCTATGAAGAAAACGGATAAGGGGTTTGAGGAGACGATTCGAGCAAGTTTAAAGGGGACGAAAGTGCCGATTCTTGTATTGGATAACCGCTGGCATTCTCTGTTTCCAATCGGAGAAAAGCCGGCTGAAGTATTGAGTCTGGAGGAGAAAATTAATCAATTACTGAAAAGACAGGGACATCTGGTGAATGAGATTAAGGATTTGAAGAAGGCGAAAAAAAAGCTGATGAACGGCGTTTTGGCAGGGATGGGGCAGAGTTCTGCCCGGGCAAATAAGAAAAAAGAAAATCAGCAGCGGCTTATATTGGAGACGAATGAGAAAATCGAGGAAGAGTCGGAGGAACTGATGGGATTACCCTCTGAGATAAAAAAATTAAATGAGGAGCTGCTTGTAGTTGGTGCTAAATACTGCTTTGAACGTCTCAGCGGTGTTGACCAATTGTTAGAGGAGCTGGACGATGATATTAAGGAGCTGAAGGAAGAACTGGATGAAAAGACCAGACGCAAAGCGGAGCTGGAGGAAAGCATGGGCAGTGCTTACTCTTTGATGCATGGTGTTTTTGGACATAATGTAATGAATCTTTTCGATAAAGGAAAACTTAAATAAATGGGGATGCGGTGGAAAAAATGATTGTTGGAATTGGTGTTGACACAATAGAGATTGACAGAGTAGTACGTGCCTGTAAGCGGGAACATTTTCTGACCAGAGTATTTACGGAAAAAGAGATTGAGCAGATGGATGGCAGGGGCAGGCGTGCAGCCTCGGATTTTGCGGGAAAAGAGGCGGTAGCAAAGGCACTGGGAACCGGATTTCAAGGAATCGAGGCGGGAGAGATTGAAATTCTGCGGGATGAGAGGGGTGCTCCTTTCGTGGAGCTTTACGGCAATGCGAAAAGCAAGGCGGAGCAGTTACACATCAGCAGACTAATGATTTCCATAACCAATACGAAGGAGCTGGCGACAGCGTTTGTTATCGGAATCAGGGAAGGAAGAAACGAAGATGAGATATCTTTATTCGAATAAGCAGGCAAAGGCGATTGACACACACGCAATTCAGACAGTGGGGATTCCCAGCCTTGTCTTGATGGAGAAAGCAGCTATGACCGTAGCTGCTGTTCTTATACAGAGAGAAAAAAAGGAAAGCCGTTTCCTTGCGGTATGCGGTGCCGGGAATAATGGCGGTGACGGGGTGGCGGTTGCACGACTTCTTCATCAGCAGGGTTACAAAGCGGAGGTGACGGTGATTGGACAGCCGGAACATATGACGGAGGAAATGAAAAAGCAGTTGGAGATTGCGGTGAATTGCCATGTTCCGGTGCTGCCCTCCACAGCCATTACTGACGGGGAGTTTGACATTTTGCTGGATGGTGTATTTGGCATAGGTCTTTCCCGGAAGGTGGAGGGGATTTATGAGCAGATTATAGATTCCATGAACGACAGTGATGCCAGAATTTATGCACTGGACATTCCTTCCGGAATCCATGCGGGGACGGGAAAGGTTCTCGGAACTGCTGTAAAAGCGGATTGCACCATTACGTTTGGCGTGAATAAGCGTGGATTGGTTTTGTATCCGGGCTGTGAATATGCCGGTGAAGTGATGGTAGGTGATATCGGATTTCCATCGGAGAGCGTGGAGTCAGTGTCGCCGGAATCTTATTTTTATGAAAAAGAGGATTTGTTACGGCGGCTGCCACAGCGTCCAAATTATTCTCATAAGGGGACTTTTGGAAAGGTGCTTGTGGTTGCCGGGTGTGAAACAATGTCCGGAGCCGCTTATCTGTCTGCGAAGGCGGCTTACCGGGCGGGAGCCGGACTTGTAAAGGTGGTCACTACCGAGAACAATCGGGGAATTTTACTCAGTGCATTGCCGGAGATTTTATTTGCTGCGAGAGATGAGATTTCGGAGTCGGTTGACTGGGCTGACGCTATCGTGATTGGACCGGGGCTGGGGCTGACGCAGGAGGCGGAGGAACTGGTAAGATATGTGGTGGAAAATTCTCCGGTTCCGACGGTGGTGGACGGTGACGGAATCCGCCTTTGCAGAAATGTGACAGACAGACTGTCGGATAATTTTATTTTAACCCCTCATGTGAAGGAAATGAGCTATCTGACGGGAATACCGATGTCGGAATTGAAGGAGGATATTTTCGGGACGACGAAGTCGGCTGCTGAAAAGTGGAATTGTGTCATTGCCCAGAAGGATGCCCGTACGGTTGTGTCGGACGGAAAAGAATGTTATATCAATGTTTCCGGGAATAATGGCATGGCGACAGGCGGCTCCGGAGATGTACTGGCAGGAATCACCGGAGGTCTTTTAGGACAATATATGGAGCCTTTTGAGGCAGCGAAATTGGCTGTGTACTGGCATGGAGTGAGTGGTGATATCATGGCGGCAGAAAAAGGCACCCACTGTCTTATGGCATCCGATTTGCTTGACGGAATGTCAAGGGCGGCTGCTGAATAGGCTGAATAAGAGAAAGATTTGGCTATCTGGCAGTGACCGTAAATAAAACGTTAGAGAAAAGAGGAAATCCGATGAAGGAGTTTGACAGAACTTATGCAGAAATTGACTTGGAGGCAATTCGGCATAATATAAAAGAGGTACGAAGAAATATAAAGGACAGTACAAAGATTATGGCGGTTGTGAAGGCGGACGCTTATGGTCATGGTGCTGTTCCGGTGGCACAGACACTCTATTCGCTTGTGGACGCTTATGGGGTTGCCATGGTGGAGGAGGCGGTAGAACTCCGGGAGCATGGAATCGATAAAATGATTTTGATTCTTGGTTTTACGCCGGAAAGCTGCTATGAAGAGGTGATACGTCATCATATATCTCAAACTGTTTATACGTACGAAATGGCGGAAAAGCTAAGTGAAACGGCTGCCCGGATGAAGGAGACGGCAAGACTGCATATCAAACTGGACACCGGAATGAGCAGAATCGGTTTTTGCCCTACAGACGAAAATGTATCGGTAGTAAAGCAGATTTCCGAATTGCCAAACGTCTGGCTGGAGGGAATGTTTACCCATTTTTCCAGAGCTGATGAGGAAACCATTACACCTGCGAAGGTTCCTTTTCAAAAATATATGGATTTTGTACATAAATTAGAGGGGGCGGGTGTGACAATTCCGGTAAAACACGTCTCTAACAGTGCGTCGATTATTGGATTCCCGGAGGCGAACCTTGATATGGTACGCTCCGGCATTACCACATATGGAATTTATCCGTCCGAAGAAGTCTCAAAGGAGGTGCTGCGTCTGAAACCGGCAATGCAGTGGAAGTCTGTTGTTTCCTACGTCAAGGAAATTCAGCCGGGTACCAGTGTCAGTTATGGCGGTACATTTACAGCGAGTTACCCAATGAAGGTAGCGACGATACCGATAGGCTATGCGGACGGCATGAAAAGAGACCTTTCAAACAAAGGTCAGGTTATCCTTCATGGACAGCGTGTAAATATTTTAGGGAGAATTTGCATGGACCAGTTTATGGTGGACGTAACCAATCTTTCGGATGTGAAGATAGGAGACGAGGTCACGATTTTTGGACGGAATGGCGAGGAATTCATTCCGGTGGAGGAAATCGCTGACTTGTCACATTCTTTTAATTATGAATTTCTCTGTAGTATTTCTTCTCGTGTTCCAAGAAAATACAAAAATACTTTGTAGATATTTCAGTTTTAACTTGTGCTGCGGATTTGTTCTGGTTGTTCAGAAACCGCAGCACGAATTGAATAACTCCTCGTATATTGGTAATAATAAAAATAGAATTGAGTGAGTTCCATAGGAGCTTTTCCAATTCGTTACATTCGTTGGGGAAGATATGTTTTTACTCCAACATCATTTTTATTATATAAAAGGAGAACTGGAACTTTGGTGGTCAGACGAGGAGATATTTATTATGCAGATTTAAGACCGGTTGTAGGCTCTGAACAGGGAGGCGTGCGGCCGGTTCTTATTATACAGAATGATATGGGTAATCGGTATAGTCCTACGGTTATCTGTGCAGCAATAACGTCACGAATGAATAAGGCAAAATTGCCGACACACGTTGCACTGGCAGCGGAGAAATATGGGATTGTAAAAGATTCGGTGGTACTTTTGGAACAGATTCGAACCATTGATAAAACAAGGCTGAGGGAGAAGGTTTGCCATCTGGACGAGGCAATTCTGAAGCAAATCGATGTGGCGCTGGATGTCAGTCTTGCTCTGCATACATAGGGCGAATCCTCCGAAAAATAAGGGAAAAGAAAAACACCTCCGGGAAAGAGGTGTTTTTCCTGATACCCGAAGGTATCAAAGCGTATAATAGGGTGGGAGTAGAAAGTTTATACTTTCCGAAAAATAATATACTAATTAATTGTGTCACAAATATGTCATGATTTGAAGAAATTGTAAAAAATATGATTTAAAAATCAACAAATAATATAATTTCCTTGCATTGCCACATACTTTCAGAGTATACTGTACCTATCTGGAATAAAAGGAATGAGACACAAAATGAAAATTGGCTTAGTAAGACATTTTAAAGTAGATTGCCCACACAAATTTCTGATGACATCAAAGGAGTTTCGTGAGTGGTCGGAAAAATACGAACATGCTGGGATTATTAAGAATAAAGTAAATATGTATGGTATTCACTGGGATGTCTGTTACAGCAGTGATTTGGAGAGGGCGGTTACCACAGCCAGAGAGGTATACAGCGGCAATATTCATTTGGACAAGCTGCTGCGTGAGGTAGACAATGCGCCGTTTATCCATACTGAACGACTGAAGCTGCCGTTTCCTATCTGGCATTTTTGCGGGAGGCTGGCATGGTTTTTCCGTTCGAAAAGCCAGCCGGAAAGTATTCATGATACGAGAAAAAGAGTGCGGGGATTTTTCCGACACATGGATTGGAGCAAAGACAACATATTGATTGTATCCCATGGCTTTTTGATTTTTAACTTTATCTTTGAATTGTTCCGCCTTGGATTTGTGGGGAAAGAAGTACATCGGGTTCGGAACGGAATTTTGTATATTTATGAAATATCAGACGATAAACGACCATTTTTTACACCGGAAAAGAGAGTAGGATAAATGCAGTATACAATATTATGTGTTGGCAAAATAAAGGAAAAGTTTTATGCTGACGCGGTTCAGGAGTATGGTAAGCGGCTGTCTCGCTATGGGAAAATAAATATTGTGGAGGTGGCAGACGAAAAGACAAAGGAAAATGCCTCTGAGACGCTGATAAATCAGATTAAGGCGAAGGAGGGAGAGCGTCTGCTTGAAAAGATTCGGGATAATATGTATGTCATTGCTCTCGATTTAAAAGGAAAAGAGTATGATTCTGTCGCATTTTCCCGGCATTTATCACAGCTTATGCTGGATGGGAACAGTCATATTACATTCGTGATTGGCGGTTCGCTGGGACTTCACAGCTCGCTGCTCCAAAGGGCAGATGAAAAAATTTGCTTTTCAAAGATGACTTTTCCCCATCAGCTCATGAGAGTGATTTTGCTGGAACAGGTTTATCGTGCGAACCGGATACAAAACAATGAACCATATCATAAGTAAAAGAGGAGATTGTGTATGAGATTTCCATCATGGATTCAAAAAGGAGATACCATCGGCTTTGCGGCGCCGGCATTTGGCTGTGCCACAGAGCCTTATTACAGTGCGTTTCAAAATGCACAGAAAAAATTGAAGGAATTGGGATTTAATTTAAAAATCGGAGTGAACTGCTATGCGGAGGACGGAATTGGAATCAGCAGCACACCGGAAAAATGTGCCGCAGAACTGATGGAAATGATGCAGGAAAATGAGACAGACTGTATTATTTCCTGTGGCGGCGGAGAGCTTATGTGTGAGATTGTTCCCTTTTTAGATTTTCATAAGCTGTCCCAGACATCTCCTAAATGGTTTCTCGGTTATTCAGATAATACGAATATGACCTTTTTACTGGCTACGTTAGCAGATACGGCGGCGGTGTATGGTCCTTGTGCAGGGGCGTTCGGGATGGAGCCATGGCATCCGGCAGTACAAGATACATTGGAACTTTTGCAGGGGAAAAAACGGAGTATGAGAAATTATCCCAAATGGGAGAGAGAGTCGCTGAAGGACGAGGAACACCCACTGGAACCTTACCACGTGACAGAGCCGTTTGCACTGCACAGCTTCGGGGTAGAAGAGGGAGCTGCGGTCAGCGGGCGTCTTATCGGCGGTTGTCTGGATTGTCTGGCAAATCTTGTGGGTACACGCTTTGACCGGGTGGAAGAATTTGCAGAACGGTATAAAGAAGATGGGCTGATATGGTTTTTAGAGGCGTGTGATTTAAATGTTATGTCAATCCGCCGGACACTCTGGAATCTGAAAGAGGCGGGGTGGTTTCGATACGTAAAGGCATTTTTGATTGGACGTCCTCTACATTTTGATGAGCCGATGATGGGACTGGACCAGTATAAGGCAGTAACCGGAGTGCTGGGCGAATTTCATGTGCCGATTTATATGGATTTGGATATTGGACACACAGCACCAATGATGCCGCTTGTCTGTGGCTCTTATGCCACAGTGAAAAGTGAAAAAAATGAGTTTTTCATTGATATGGAATTTTGCAACGACAGATGATGTTAGTATTATACAAAACAAGAGTTTTGAACAAAAATCCTTTTTGTGGCACAACTGAATTTGGAAAGGGGGTGTCAATCCATGAATATTAGTACAATGAAATCAATGTTAGATATTGGCGAAACGGTTGCAGTGGAATT
>CAZFHT010000055.1:0-12944 GCA_964518785.1 uncultured Eubacterium sp. | reverse complement strand
CATATAAATCCTTTTACTTTTGGTTCTACTACCATAACTTATTCCTCCATCTATGAATAATCTAGTAATTATAAATTACATGATAACATAAAACAGAATCATAAAAAAGTGTAAAATGCTCCCCAGCACGACAAAAAGATGAAAAATCGAGTGTGCATACTTCTTTTTTTTCCCTATTCCGTACAAAACAGCCCCAATCGTATAAGCAATTCCTCCTGTTATAAGGAATACCGTCCCCCCAACGCCAAGGCAGTGGACAGTAGGCACAATGAAAAATATAAT
This sequence comes from uncultured Eubacterium sp., assembly GCA_964518785.1. Classification (GTDB taxonomy): domain Bacteria; phylum Bacillota; class Clostridia; order Lachnospirales; family Lachnospiraceae; genus Eubacterium_F. The sequence goes on along the minus strand of CAZFHT010000055.1, from coordinate 12,662 downwards.
GCACCAGCCCATAGCGATGTAACAAATCATGGAAAGCACCTGATATTTCTTCAAATCAATGGCAGTCAGGGTAGCCGCCATAAAACAACACGCCCACACAATGCCGAACACGACAAATGCCTGCACCGGATACCGGGGACGGAGTCCCGCCAGCGTCACCGGCGTATAGGTTCCGGCTATCAGAAAATATATCGTGCAGTGGTCAATAACCTGAAAAACTTTTTTTGCCGTACTGCGGTGTAGTCCATGGTAGATACTGGACATTGTATACAAAACCACCATCGTTCCGCCGTAAATGGCAGAACCGACCACGCCCCACGCATCACTGTAGATTGCCGCAAATACCACACACAGAACTAACGCTGCGACTGCCAGTGCCCCGCCGGCAATGTGAGAAACCATGTTAAAAATTTCTTCTCCCCTTGTATACGACGGAAGAACCCTGTCCTCCAGCTTTGTTCTCGTCTTCTTCAATGTAAGTCCCTCCTGTATGGATTATTATAGCCATAGACTAGCACGTTTTATAATATATGTCAATATAAAAACTCCGAGAAGTAGTTTTAAAAACCACTTCTCGGATATTTGTCCATTATCTTATTGTTTGACAGGCTGTTTTACGTTACTATTCACGTTTTTATTCTGCGTCACTGTTTTTTCTTTTCAGAATAACAATCGTTACTGCCCCTGCCATGGCGATAATCAAAAGGATTATTACGGTCAGCAGCGGTGCCTTGTCTCCGGTTTCCGGTGAGGTCGTTGCCAGATAACCGGTGGAGCCTGACGTCGTTGCCTTCAATGTCGAAGCCGTTGTTTTGCTCGTGCCGGAGGTCGTATCCTCATCATCGTCCGTTGTCGTTTCTTTCGCTGAATCAAGATATGCCAGTGCGTAAACTGAAAATTCATCTGTGTAGAACGTCACTGTATTTTCCACAGAATCCTGGTCTTCCAGCTTGGTCGCCTTGCCGTCATGTACGCGGAAGAGCGCATATTTTCGACTAACTGTAGAATCGGTATTGCGAAGGTCTGTCGGAACCGTAACCGTAACTGCAATCGGCCGTCTCGTCTCCGTCACCTTCTTCGCATTGCTGCTGCCGACTGTTTTCCACAAAGTAATGTCCATATACTGGCCAATCTTATAATTGCCGAGTATCGCTATAATCGCCTCTTTATCTGCCTGACTGACATTGCCGTCTACATTTTTAACACGAAGTTCAATGTCAACATCACTTCCCTTGCTCACTGCTGTCTGTTCTTCATCAGTAAGAACAGCAGTAGTAATATCCGAGTTGGATGTCGTGATTGCCACGCTCGGTGCTCCCTCCACTACCTGAACTTTTTTCTTAACACTTCCGGCTGAACTGTCACTGCCGGACGAGCCATTCGTTCCTGTCAGGGCGGTAGCATCCGAATCTGTGCTGGAGGTCGTCACCTCAGATGGCTGTTTGAGAACCGTCGTTGCCTGTGTTACATTACCGGCGCGGTCCGCTGCCACAATGACATAAACCGTATTTCTTTGTTTTGCCGTCAGAGTAAAGGTTGCCTTTCCGTCCACAACGGTCTGAGCAGTACCATTCACTGTTACCGATGACAGATAACTGTCACTTACTGTTACATCCCGGCTATTTTCTTCATAGTTATTTCCGTCTTCCACTCCGCTAATCTCCGGAGCAACCACATCCTTCTTATAAGAGAATTGTGCTTTGTCCATCATCTCACCGGTATTTTCGTCCACCAGATAGAACTCCTGCTTTCCATCACCGGTGTCTTTCGTCAACACAATGGAATCTTTTAACGCCTTTCCCTTCTCATTCAAAGAAATCTTATATCCATCTGACGGTTTAATCGTAATATCTGACAAATACCAGCCGGTATCTGACAGCGTTCCCTCAACATCGTACTGTCCGTCTGCACCAATGTCAGATGCTCTCTTAGTCACAGTGAGGACGCCGCTCTCATATTCAAATTCGTAATTGTCTGCTTTTCCGCCGGATGGTGTGAGAATACAAGTCTCTTTGGCAACACCATCAAATGTAACCTGCGGTGCCTGATAACCGTCTGCGGTCTTCGCTGTTTCCCCATTCAAAAATCCGGTGACACGAACGGTGGTGTCATCAAAGTCCGGTGTCGTATAGTAATAAACATCCTGTCCCAGATAGCTTGCCTTTAACACTGCCTTGTCTACGGTGAAGGAACAGGTAGCCTTCGCCTCTTTTCCTCTATTGTAAACCAGTGTCACATCCGTAGTATATTTTCCTGCTTTCAAGCCCTTCTTAGGTGCCAGAACGAACCGGTTTTCGTCCTCCTGCGTCACTTCAAAACTATTACTATCACTCAACTTAACCTCAGAAATGGTAGCATCTGCATTTGCCTGTGACGTGTTTTTCCATCGAAGTATGGTAGAAGGAACACTGGAGTAACCATATGTACTCTCTCCCAAATCGACGGAATCGGTTGTAATATCATAAACCGGCTTGATGACGGTGAAAATCTTTTTCGTAAGATTCTGTGCTACGTCCGTGGCGACAATCGTATACGTCTTGGAATCACCAATCTCCCAATCTTCCGTAGAAACGCTCCACTCTCCCATGGTTTTATCTTCATTCAAAATGTCGGTTCCATCCCCTGTGATGCTTTCGCCTTCATAAAGCAGCGCAGATGCGAGGTTATCATCCTTTACCTGAATTTTCAACTCCTCAGCTACATAATTCGTATTGTTTTTCTCCTCGGAGCTGTTCAAAGCACCTTCCACAACAAGTTCCGGACATTTATTGTCAAACACCATACCATCCGAAGATATATAAGTTGACAGCCCTGCGTCATTCGTGAGTTTCGCATATACGACAACTCGCCCATGCCCTTCTGATTCCAGAAGTTCCTCCGGGTCCAGATAAAACTTGCCGGAATAATCCGTCCATGAGGTAACGCCTGTTACCCCTGACTCGGAAAGTTCGCTGCTGCCAAGATAGTACTGGATATTAGGAGTATTGTCTTTCGCAACATTACTGATATCCTCTGTATTTTTTCCATTAATGGTTACCGCTTTTGTCTCATTGAAATATTTTCCAAAAGTTATCGTATTCAAAAACTCTCGAAATGTGCTGTCTTCAATAGTAATTTCGCCCTTTTCCAGTTTATCTATGTCTCCCACCGTAGGTGCCGTTTTGTCAATCTTGATTGTTTTCGTCATCAGGGAAGAAATCTCTCCAGTTTCACTGTTCTGTATGTAGAACGAAATGGTCTCTCCTTTCGTCTCCTGTGTATATTGCTTTGTGTCATTAGAATAAGCATACCCCAGAGCATCCTGTTCCTCTGTATCCTCAGTATAGTAAATTACATATCCGGATGCCGGTCCTACTGTGACATCACTAATGTACCAGTTATTTGCACCTGCCGTACCGGTTATCGTCAAGCCATCCTCCAACGGACGCCTCGTCACCTTAAGGGTTGTGGTTGTAGTCAATTCATCCGGCAAATCCGTCGCCTGCGGATTAAATATATAATTTTTCGTTTCAGAAACATTAGGCTGAATACTCTTTCCTGCCAAATCCGGTGTCCTTGCGGGTGTTTCTGTTATTGACTGCCAATTTTCTGAACCGTCACCATAATCCATAGACACATTCAGATTCAAACTTTTTGCTGTATCCTTTCCCACAAATCCATCAAATTTATAAGCGTTCTCACCAAAGCTTGGCACCGTATTATAATAAGCGGATGTGGAATTAGCAACGTAAGACACCGTTACCGGTTTCTTGTCAACTGTCATCTCGCATTTAAATGTAGTGGAGGATTCCTCCTCAGCACACTTGTAGTCCACTCGGAACGAACCGCTGTAGTTATCTGCATCCAAACCTTCTACAGGCTTAACGGTTTTGGAACTTTGGTCATAAGTAAAATAAGTCTTTCCCTCTGCGTCTGCAATCGGGGTAACTGCCTCAATCACCGGGTCATCCTGTACGTTGTATTTTGTTCCTTTTTTCAAAACTAACGATATGCCCAGCGATGCCGAACTGTAGCCATATACCGGATTGTTACCATTTGTCTTAAACTCCATAGTATCAATGGTAACATCCAAATTCGGATTTTCCATCGTTATCGTTTCTTCCGTTACGTTTCCCGCCTCATCCTCTGCTGTAATCGTGTAATCGAAAGAATCACCGTCTGTATCCGGACTTGTTAAAGTAAAGGTACAAGTTCCATTCTCTACGGTTTTAGTATCCTTATCTCCGTCTTTCGTCACCGTAACCTTAGACAGGTTCGTATCTGATACATTAAAGGTTTTCTCATCAGCAATGTATTTTTTGTTTTCTTTTAAAGCCTTACTGCCGCACTTAATGACCGGTGCCGCCTCATCAATCGTAATCGTTTGAGAAGTCAAGGTCTGTGTATTACCGGCGTTATCAGTCAGCTTTGCATAAACTATATAGTTTCCCTCGTTCACAACAGTGAGAGATTCTTTTTCTTCCCATTTCCGACCACTCCCCGTCGGAGTTCTATCTTTTGAATAGGAGTATGCCATCTCGCACTTGCTTATCTTACTCGTGGCATCATTCGGTGAAATCGCCACCGTAACATCTCCGTTTGCGAAAACGGCGTCAGTCTTCTCCTCAGTATTATACTTAAATGTACCTGTAGGTGCCACTGTATCAATACCAATCGTCTCATTTCCGCTTATACCGATTGTACTGATTTCGCTGACAGGAATCGTCTTTGTAAGCTCTCCCTTCGAATTTTTAAACGTAATCGACTTCAATCCAATATCAGAGCCTTCTGTATCGTATTTCAATTCCGATTTATAGTCTTCACTCTGGTCTGCTATCGTATAATCCGTCTTTTTTGGTTTTATACTCAAAGCGTCTTTGTACCACTGAACACCGTCTGTCTTCTTTCCCTTTGTACCGGTAACAGTGTAATCAGGCGTTGGAAGATATTGTACTGTTACTTTTTTATGCAAGTCAATGCAACTACCGAAATAGTTATCTCCTTCTTCAACACGAATATATAAGTCATATGTCGTTCCCACATCCTCTATAGACTTCCATTCACCATCATTCTTACCTGCTACACTGCAACTGCCCATTCCATTTATCCCGCCGGCTGGTTTCACCTCAAATTCCAGCGGCCCTCCTTGGTAATAGACCGTTGCCGGAATGGCACCTACGACAAAATCATCTTCTGATGGAGATAGTTTTTCTACCGTAAGATTCGCTATCGTAAGCTTTGCACTCTTACTATCGCTTCCATCCTTGAAATAGTAGGTCACTTCACATTCATATTCATGCTCCCCTGCATCAGTATCAGCAGAAATCGTATATATCCGATTGTTGTTACCATCCTCTTTACCATCACAATACCACTGATACTTAACAAGATAACCACCTTCATCATCGTAATTATCCGTTTTCACCTTCAAAACATTAGCATTTTTGCCCGGTGAAAGATAAGTCCACTTAATAGTGGTACCGGTTATAGGGGTATCGCCGTCTTCTGGTTCCACTCTATGAAATTGGGGTGTCGGAATCGAACTGGCAGTTCTCGCTACCGCTTTCTTCCTTGTTCCACTGGAAGAATTTCCAGAGGAGGAATTCCCGGAAGAAGACTCCGACGCAGTGTCCTGTTTCTGAGTCGTCTCATCCTCAGCGGCTGCCTTTTTATCAGTATCCTGAGTATCCTGCTCAGAAGAAGCCGATTGTTGCTTCTCCTCTTTGCTTTCTTCGTCCCCGTCCGTCTCTATCTTCTCTACTGTATCCTCTGTTTCATCCTTCGGTTCCGCAGTCTGCTGTGACTCCGCCGTAGGCTCGACTGTAGGTTCTTCTGTGGGTTCGGCTGTAGGTTCCTCTGTGGGTTCCTCTGTCACCTCCGGAGATTCGGTCGGCTCGGACTCTTCCGTCTCTATGTCTTCGACTACCTCCGTACTCTCATCGCTCATATCGTCTGCCAGTGATGGTAGCACAATAACGCAGCCAAGCACAATAACAGCGGCTGCGATAACCGGATAGAGAACGCTCTTGCGGCACTTTTTTAAATTAGCCAAAAACTGCAACATTTGTTCTTTTACATTTTTTTTCATACTCATCCCTCCATGGAGCATATTCATATCCATATGATAATTTATCATTCAGACGTCGGGACAAACGGTACTGTGTCCCAACTGATATCACGAATTGCTGTGTTTACTGATGTACAAATATTAGCCTCATTATACACCCAAAAAGCATAACAATGCAACCCGCATTTTAACGAACAGTAACGCCTCAACTACGAGCAGTAACTCACTTGTTTCTCGAACTCGTATTCATGTGGTGTCTTATTATCTGTCTTATGTCCTGCCGCAAGGGCAATCTGAAAAGAATAACCCTCCGGTATATGCAGCTTTTCAGAAAAATAACTCTGTTTTTCTCCATGCAGTGCGTCATACACACATCCGATAATCAGCGTTCCCAAACCCAAGCTCTCCGCCGCCAGCGTCATATTCTCCACAGCAATGCCTGCGTCCACCGCACTCCACTTAAATCCGTCCTGTGCACTTAAAAAGATAAGTAACGGTGCCTCATAATAAAAATTGTGGGGCTGTTTTTCCTGGCCTCGCAATTTTCTCTTTTCTTCGTCAAGTTCTGCCAGTATTGGATTGTCACCTTTTACAACTGTAAAATGTATCTCCTGCTGGTTCATTCCCGTCGGTGCCATCAGGCCCGCCTGCAAGATTGTCTCCAATTCTGACTGCGTCAGTTCTTCTGAGCTGTATGCTCTTGCCGAACTGCGCTGTTTTATTGTTGATAATACTTGGTTCGACATTTTCCTACCTCCCATGGTTTTATTATTTTATCTTTTGATTCATACTTCCTTTCTATTATACTCCAAATAATGGAAATATCAACGAAAAAAAAATAATTTGTAACTCCTCGAACAGAGGAACGCCACCAGAATGAGTAAAGTTAGCTCCGTAAATCTTTTTCATGAAATACTGGTGTCCTAAATAAACTGAATAATTGCTTGACACAATCTTTTTTCTCTAACTCCTTAATAAATATCAGAAATCTACATGTAAAAACATGACATATTTTGACATATAATGTATTGTATGATAAAATTAACCATATACTAAGGAGGTACTAACAATGAACAAAAGAATCCGTAAATCCTTATTATCTGTCATTATGGTTCTGTCCGTAGTATTTACATCTGTGGAGTTTTCGCCGGGCAGCACAGCGACAATCTATGCTGCCTCCTATCAGAAGACTTACACGAAAAATACCTATGGTGTATTCAAAAGCGAGCCCTACAAGGTAATACATGGAAATGAACCGTACTTTACGAAAAAACAGAAGAAAAACAAGAAAGCGTTTGAGAAATATTCCAAGCTGGACTCTTACGGAAGATGCGGCGTTGCCTTTGCAAATGTGTGTAAGGAAATTATGCCGACTTCAAATCGTGGCGAGATTGGAACAGTAAAGCCGTCCGGATGGCACACAGTGAAATATCCGGGCGTTGTTTCCGGCAATTATTTATACAACCGCTGTCATCTGATTGGCTATCAGCTTTCCGGAGAAAATGCAAATCCAAAGAATCTGATTACCGGAACCAGATTCTTGAATGTTACCGGAATGCTGCCATTTGAAAATGAAGTAGATGATTATGTAGACTCCACCGGGAACCATGTTCTTTACAGAGTAACACCTATCTATAAAGGCAGCGAATTGGTAGCCAGAGGCGTTTTGATGGAGGCATACTCTGTTGAAGATTCCGGCAAAGGCGTCAAATTTTGTGTATTCTGCTACAATGCACAACCGCAGATTACAATTGATTATGCGACAGGCGACAGCAAATTGAAAGGCAGCAGCACAGACTCCGGTTCGGCAGATTCCGGCTCATCAGATTCCACGAATCAAAATGTGAAAACGAGATATATCCTCTGTCTTACTACAAAAAAATTTCACAAGCCCTCCTGCCGATACGTTGCAACAATTTCGATAAATAACAAAAAAACTGTCAAATGGAGCCGGAGTAAGGTGATAAAAAAAGGCTATGTTGCATGCAAGGTCTGTAAACCATAAAATTCACAAGCAAGTTAGCGTCACAGCATTTTTTTGACATATTATGTCTTGTGTGATAAAATCAAACACATATTAAGGAGGGATTATATGAATTGCAAATCAAAGAAGGGATTGCTTGTTCTTTTGGGTGCTGTCCTTTTTCTCTTATGCGGCAGCTTTATTTATTCCAAACCGGGACTTGCAAAAACCTACACCATTTCACCGAAAACAAAGCCTTGTGACAATACGGTTCACGCCAAGGCATACAACAAAAAGACGAAACACTACTGGACGATTCGCTCTTATCTTCGCAAGATTGAAAAGCAAAAGGGCGGTACTCTCATATTAAAGAAGGGAACCTACTATATTACGAATGCCTTGCTTGTTTCTTCCAACACCCACATTATTTTAAAGAACGGTGCTACCCTGAAGAAAACGACCGAAACCGGTGTCTCTGATATGCCTGCTGCCTCTTCTATGTTTCAATTCATCCGGGACTCAAAGGCAAAGAAAACCGGAGTTGTCGGAAAACATAACGGTGAGAAAAATATCTCGCTGATCGGCGAAGGCACAGCCACCATTGATTTGGCGGGCGTGAAAATGGGAAGTAAAGATGTTATCGGCATTATTATGGGGCATAACAAAAATGTGACTATTGAAAATATTACATTTAAAAATATGCGCTACGGTCATTTAATTGAATTGGATGCGAGTAAAAATGTCAAAATAAAGAACTGCACCTTTACCGGACACAAGGCGTCGGGAAAGAACAACAAAGAGGCAATCAATCTCGATACACCGGACAAAAAGCGTGACGGTTTCAAGTCTGCATGGAGCAAGATGGACGGCACGTCTAACGACGGAATCTACATTACAGACTGTACTTTCAGCAATTTGGAGGTAGGGGTTGGCACCCATCGGTATACAGGGGATTCTTATCACGAAAATGTATTGATTAAAAATTGTACTTTCAAAAAAGATGAGACTGCCATTCGTGTGCTGAACTGGAAGAACGCTACCATCACAGAAAATACCATCACCGACATCACGCCGAACAGCCGCTATCCGTATGCGTTCTTTATGGCAGGAGTGAAAGGAATCACGTTCTCCTACAATACCTTTAAAAACTGCGGCACTGACACACAGTTACTCCAGTTCTGGTGCAATGCCGGGTATGACGCCAACCAGACTATCTATGAGGCGACCTACTCCAAGATAACCGAAGAACAGGCGGCGTTGTTCAAGACAAACACTGCTGAAAACTGCGGCTTTATAAAAACTTATGGCTGTCCTTATGATATTGATTTCACAAGCGACGAAACTGACGATGACAGTGACTTCTAAAAAAGACCGCTCCACTTCTGGTCTTTATCACTTAAAATCAGCGGAGTGCCATCTTCCAGAGTATACCCCTCTGCAGAGGCACTCCCTTTATACTGTCCCACAACATGAGGCCACACAACGCCAATCTCCGGGTCATTCCATGCGATACCGCCCTCGTCTCCCGGATGATAAAAATCGGTACATTTATAGCAAAATTCTACCCCATCACTCAGAACAAGAAAACCATGGGCAAATCCTTTTGGAATGTAAAGCTGCTTATGATTTTCCGCAGACAGTTCAACACCATACCACTTCCCATAGGTTTCTGAACCTGTACGCAAATCCACTGCCACATCGAAAACCAAGCCTTTTATGACACGAACCAGTTTTCCCTGAGGATATTCTTTTTGATAATGAAGACCACGCAGCACTCCCTTTGCCGAGCCGGATTGATTGTCCTGAACAAAAACCAAGTCCAGCCCTGCCTCCCTCATATCATTTTGATTATATGTCTCGGAAAAATAACCTCTGCTGTCTCCATGCACTGCCGGTTCAATCACGCAGAGTCCTTCAATCCCACCTGCATTTTTTTCTACTTTTATCTGCCCCATTTCGATTCTCCTTTCTACCTCTACCATAAATCGGTCAAAAATCAATTTCTCTCAAATAGCGTTTCAACGCATCCCGCCATTCCGGTAACGGCTGGAATCCGTTTTCCACCAGCTTTTTCTTATCCAATCGGGAATTCGCCGGACGTTTCGCCTTAGACATGCCATACTCCTCCGTCGTCACCGGATGTACCGACAAGTGGTCTTCGTCGTACTCCTCATGTCCAAGAGCCGCCGCCTGACGGAAAATTTCTACCGCAAAATCATACCAACTGATATACCCGCCCTCGTTCGTGGCATGGTAATATCCATACTTTTCCGTCTCTGCCATATCCAGCAGCAGTCTGGCAAGGTCATACGTATACGTAGGCGTTCCAATCTGGTCATTCACCACCGTCAGACAGTCGTGGTTTTTTCCGACTTTCAGCATTGTCCGAATGAAGTTATTGCCATTGACACCAAAAACCCATGCAATACGCACGATGAAAAATTTAGAAAGAGAACGGACAACCCCCTTTTCTCCCTGTAATTTCGTCTCGCCATACCGATTTAACGGTGCATAATCTTTACAATCCGGCTGCCAAGGCTCCTCCCCCTGACCATTAAAAACATAATCGGTGGAAATGTAAATCATCTTACAATCGATTTCCCGGCATATTTTCGCAATGTTTTCCGTTCCCGTCACATTGACCTGATAAACCTTCTCTTTTTTATCCTCGTCCTCTGCCAAATCTACCGCTGTCCAAGCAGCACAGTGAATTACCACATCCGGTTTTTCCTCTGCAATAATCCGGCTTACCGCCTCCGCATCGGTAATATCCATCGGCCGATACGGCATACGCACCGCAGCAGTGCCATCCTGAATACCGCTGTACGTCTCTGCCAAGTCTGAGCCTACTGCCTCACAGCCCCTCTTTGCCAGTTCATTCATTACGTCATGCCCAAGCTGTCCTCCTACACCAGTTACAAAAGCCTTCATTTACATCGCCCTTTCCATCACCTCTAACGGTTTCCATACATTTTCTCGTAGTAGTTCTGATATTCTCCGGAAATAATCGTCTCCCACCACTCTCTATTGTCCAAATACCACTGTATCGTCTTCTGAATACCATCGGCAAATTTCGTTTCCGGCAGCCATCCGAGTTCATTGTGAATTTTCGTCGGGTCAATGGCGTAACGCATATCGTGTCCTTTTCGGTCTGTCACATAAGTGATGAGACTTTCCGGCTTATCCAACGCCTTGCAAATCATTTTCACAATGTCAATATTCTTCATTTCATTGTGTCCGCCTACATTGTATACTTCCCCTACACGTCCTTTGTGTATAACGAGGTCAATCGCCTTGCAGTGGTCCTCTACATAGAGCCAGTCCCTCACGTTTTCCCCTTTTCCATAAACCGGGAGAGGCTTGTCGTTCAGTGCATTGGCAATCATCAGCGGTATGAGTTTTTCCGGAAAATGATACGGTCCGTAGTTATTCGAACAGCGGGTAATGGATACCGGCAGTCCATAGGTGCGGTAATAGGCAAGCACCAAAAGGTCTGCTGCCGCCTTGCTTGAGGAATACGGACTGGACGTGTGAATCGGTGTCTCCTCCGTAAAGAACAAATCCGGTCTGTCCAATGGCAAATCACCATACACTTCGTCCGTTGACACCTGATGGTATCTCTCGATACCGTACTTGCGGCAGGCGTCCATTAAAACCGCCGTTCCCGTAATGTTCGTGTCGAGGAAAACCTGAGGATTTTCGATGGAACGGTCCACATGACTTTCCGCAGCAAAATTCACAACGATATCCGGATGTTCTTCTTTAAACAGCTTATAAACAGCCTCCCGGTCTGTAATGCTCTCCTTGACAAACCGGAAATTCGGATTGTCCATAACCGGAGCGAGCGTGGAAAGATTGCCCGCATAGGTCAGGCAGTCCAGACACACAATGCGGTAATCCGCATATTTCTTTAACATATGAAACACAAAATTACTTCCGATAAAACCGGCACCTCCGGTCACGATAATAGTTTTATTCATGATTCTTCTCCTTCCAGTGTACCGACCGATAATCAGACAAGTGATTGTACTGGTTATTTATCGGTTGGTGCATTAGTACAGCACTTCGATATATTTTCCATCCAGTACATCCATCAAATACTGACCGTACTGGTTCTTCTTTACTTCTTCGTAAATCTTTAAAACATCCTCTCTGGTAATCCAGCCATTCAGATAAGCAATCTCCTCCAGACAGGCAATCTTTCTGTGCTGATGAGTTTCCACCGTCTTTACAAAATTCGTGGCGTCCACCAGACTTTCATGAGTACCCGTATCCAGCCATGTAAAGCCTTGTCCTAACAACTCTACGTTCAGATTTCCCTGTTCCAGATAAATGCGGTTTAAATCCGTAATTTCCAGCTCGCCGCGAGAAGACGGAGACAGTTTTTTTGCATACTCCACAACTTTGTTATCGTAAAAATAAAGCCCGGTCACACAATAATTACTCTTTGGCTTTTCCGGTTTTTCTTCAATGGAAACAGCTTTCCCATTGCTGTCAAATTCCACGATTCCGAACCGCTCCGGGTCATCTACATAATAACCGAATACCGTAGCTACTTTTCCATTTTCCGCATTTTCCACTGCTGCCTTCAGCCGCTTTTTCAAACCGTGTCCGGCGAAAATGTTATCTCCCAGCACCATTGCCACCGAGTCA
>CAZFHT010000054.1:0-13087 GCA_964518785.1 uncultured Eubacterium sp. | reverse complement strand
TACGGTGGTGTGGGAGGTCGGTAGATAAAATAATTATCTACCTCCTACCCGATTTACTAGTACAGCAAATAATAAATAACTGACACCTTGACTTGTCTGATTTTTTATGGAATTATCAGTGTGCGTGTGATAAAATAGAGATGACGATTTGTATTTGCAGTGGTTCGAAATTTAATATTAAAATGTATTTTATTGATAAAGTGAAAGGAAGCGATGATATGGCAGCAACAGAAACAGTGACAATAAAGGTTCCAGTTGGAATGTCAAAATATCTGCAAGCGGAGAACACAGAGACAGAGCTTATGAGAAATGCACTGCTTTTATATCCGTATATATTAAATCAAACCATTTCCCATGGTTATGCCGCAGAGATTCTGGGCATTAGAAAGTCAGAACTTATAGATATTTATGACAATCTTGGATATTCCTATTTTGATATGACAATGAATGATTTGGATTCGGAGTTAAACACGTTCAGACAGTTAAAGCAAAAGGAGAATGCCGTATGATAGTGGTATCTGATACGACTCCGTTAATATCACTCTTGAAGATTCATCATCTTGATTTGCTTGAAAAGTTATTTGGTCATGTTCTGATACCACAAGCGGTATTTTGTGAATTGACGAGTGACGAACGGTTTAAAGATGAGGCTGACCAAATTATAAATAGTAAGTTTGTATCTGTCAGAACAGTAAAAAATGCAGAGTCTGTAAATATTTTAAAGAGGGCAACGAGTCTGGACAAGGGAGAAAGTGAAGCAATTATTTTAACAGACGAATTAAAAGCGGATATTCTTCTTATGGACGAAGCAAAAGGCAGGGCTGTATCAGGTCAGATGGGGCTTAAAGTTATGGGGACGATAGGATTGCTTATGGCAGCTTACGAAGAAGATGTTATTCATGCGGATGAAGTAAAAAAATGCGTTGAAGGATTGCAGCGGGCTGGCAGGCATATAAGTCAGCGTCACTATCAAATGTTGCTTGATAGGTTGCAGGAGTAGTAGATAGTGAAGATGAATAAAGATTGTGGCGAATGTCTTTGGAGATGTCAAAAAATATGCCGATATAGTATAAAGAACTATAGCAGGTCATGAAACGGATTTCAAATTGTTATCAAGGAAGAGAGGTAAGTGTATGTCAAATTTATATGGAGTGTCTGCCTATCAGCAGACGAATCAAACATGGAGTCAATCTGCAAAGAAGAAGGAAGGGGTATCCAAGAAACAATCTGTCGACAATTCTTCGAGTGAGGCAGTTTCTAAAGACAATACAGAAATTAAGAAATCTACATGGCGTTCCTTTGACACCAGTAGTTCCCTTGTGCCGTCCAGTAAGGATGGTATTGGATTGGCAATCGGTGATGTTCAGTTGTCGGATAAGGCAAAACAGTATTATAATGAATTAAAAGCGAAGTTTGGCAATATGGAGTTTATTGCAGTAAGTCAGGACATGAAATCTCAAGTACAGGCAAATGCTGCATCTTATGGAAATGCAAACAAGCAGGTTGTTTTAATTGATGATGCAAAACTGGAGCAAATGGCAAATGATGAATCATTTCGGAAAAAGTACGAAGGAATTATCGCTATGTCGCAGAGCCAGCTTGCGAATGCAAAGAATAGTCTGACAAGTAGTGGTGCAATTGTCAAAAGTTTTGGAATGTCTGTAAATTCGGATGGTTCTACCAGTTTTTTTGCAACATTGGAAAAATCGTCGGATGCTCAAGCCAAAAAGCTGCAAAAAAAACAGGCAGAAAAGAAAGCCGCAAAAGCAAAAGAAAAGAAACAGACAGAGAAAAAAGCCAGAGAAGAAAAATTAGAAAAAACAAGAGAAGAGCAAAAGGAAAAAAGAAAAGAGATAGCGGATAATCGGGATAAAGATGATATTATTGATAAATCTGCGGATAAAGAATATATGGAAATTAAAGCAGATTCCATAGAGGACCTAATTAGTCAGGTATCAAGATACGTTTATGAGAATTCTTCAAAATCTGTCATGACAGAGGAAGAAAAGGCAGTTGGACAGAACTTTGATTTGAAAGGATAGTTAATGGAAAAACCTCAAATAGTTGTTAGCAAGGAGGGAGCATGATAATGGAACAGGAATTAACCAAAGATAAGTTACAGTTTGACCTTTCCTCGGCTGCGTTACACGTTATTGCGATGGTTTCCATGCTGATTGACCATGCGATGAAAACAGTAATCGAGGGGGACAGTTGGATATTTGCATTAGGACGGCTGGCGTTCCCGATTTTTGCCTTTATGGCAGCAGAGGGATATTTTCATACACATAACTATCGAAAATATATCCTCCGAATGTTTTTGTTTGCGGTAATATCCGAAGTGCCGTATGACTTGATGAAAAGCGGGCAGCCCTTCGACCGGTTTGACCAGAATGTGCTGTGGACGTTTTTGCTGGCACTGCTCTGTATTCATGTCATTGATTATGTGAAAACAAAAGGGAAAAAGTGGGCGTACATATTGACGGCAATCGTCATGTCATTGGCAGGGCTGCTGCTCGGCACACTGTTTATGGTGGATTACAGCGGTGTTGGTGTGCTGACGGTTTTGATTTTTTATCTGTTCCATGAGCGAAAATGGTGGTGCATGCTGTTACAGTTTGTGCTGCTGTTTTTCATAAATGTAGTGGCACTTGGTGCCTTTGGCTCCAGTATTATGATATCCGCCTTCGGATGCAGTTTGGAAATTCCACAACAGGGCTTTGCCTTGCTGGCTCTGATTCCAATTTGGCTGTACCATGGACGGCAGGGATACCACAGCAAACCATTTCAGTATGTCTGCTACGCATTCTATCCGGTTCATATGCTTATTTTGTATTTTTTGTCTTGAAAAAGCAGATAATGTGTCGGAAACAAGTGTGGGAATTGGATTTGAATGGAAGGGTGCGTCATTTCTCGGACGCACCTTTTTGTATATTTGACAAATACCCCATAGGGGTATATAATACAAAATACCCAAGTGGGGTATCATAAGGAGGATAGAGCGATGTCGGATAAAGAAGTATGTGGCCGCTGTGGGAAAACGACAGAGCGTTCGGAGGAAGAACGTAAGAAACTGATTCACCGTCTAAACCGAATTGAGGGACAGATTCGCGGGATTCGGGGCATGGTGGAAAAAGACACTTATTGCACTGATATTCTGGTTCAATCTGCCGCTGTGAACGCTGCGGTCAACGCTTTTAATAAAGAACTGCTGGCGAGTCACATTCGGGGGTGTGTTGCCAGAGATATTCGTGATGGCAAGGATGAAGTGATTGATGAGTTAGTGGTAACCTTGCAAAAATTAATGAAATAGAAGGAGGCATTGCAAATAAATTATGGAGCAATATATAGTAACCGGTATGAGTTGTGCCGCCTGCACCGCCCGGGTAGAAAAAGCAGTATCGGGCGTAGAGGGCGTAACTTCGTGTTCGGTCAGTTTACTGACTCATTCCATGGGGGTAGAGGGAACTGCCTCTGCGGAGGAAATTATAGCGGCGGTTCGTGACGCAGGATACGGAGCAGCAGTCAAAAAAAGAAAGAACGAGCAGAGCACAACGTCATTTTCTGACGAGGATATGCTGGAAGACAGGGAAACTCCTATGATGAAAAAAAGGCTGATTGCCTCTCTTGGTTTTTTGCTTGTCCTCATGTACGTTTCCATGGGGCATATGATGTGGGGCTGGCCGCTGCCATCTTTTTTCAACAATAATCATGTGGCAATGGGACTTTTGCAGCTCCTGCTGACGATTGCGGTTATGGTCATCAACCAGAATTTTTTTATCAGCGGATTTAAGAGTTTGTGGCATCGTTCACCGAATATGGATGCGTTGGTGGCACTGGGTGCTGCGGCTGCCTTTGGCTACAGCACATTTTCACTCTTTGCCATGACGGACGCTCAGGTCAGGGGCGATGCAGATGCCGTAATGTCTTATATGCATGAGTTTTATTTTGAATCCGCTGCCATGATACTGACGCTGATAACCCTCGGAAAAATGCTGGAGGCACGTTCCAAAGGAAAAACGACAGACGCTCTGAAGGGGCTGATGAAACTGGCACCCAAGACGGCAGTGGTTGAAAGGGGCGGCAGCGAGGTAACGTTGTCGATTGAGCAGGTGGCAAAGGGAGATGTCTTTGTGGTGCGTCCTGGTGAAAATATTCCTGTGGACGGCATCGTTTTAGATGGCAACAGCGCAGTAGATGAGTCCACGCTGACAGGAGAGAGTATTCCGGCAGACAAAACCGCTGGGAGTACGGTTTCTGCCGGAACATTGAACCAATCAGGATTTATCCGCTGTGAGGCGACAAGAGTGGGTGAAGACACGACACTTTCACAGATTATTCAGATGGTCAGTGACGCAGCGGCGACAAAAGCACCGATTGCCAAGGTTGCAGATAAAGTGTCAGGTGTGTTCGTCCCGGCTGTTATTGTCATTGCGGTGATTACGGTGGCTGCATGGCTTATCGCCGGGCAGACCGTCGGATTTGCTTTGGCGAGGGGGATTTCGGTGTTAGTGATTAGCTGTCCTTGTGCTCTTGGTCTTGCCACGCCGGTAGCCATCATGGTCGGCAATGGAGTGGGAGCAAAGAATGGAATTCTCTTTAAGACGGCTGTGTCCTTGGAAAAAACGGGGGAAACGCAGATTGTGGCACTTGATAAGACCGGGACGATAACGCAGGGAGAACCCATGGTTACGGATATGATTCCGGTAGACGGCAAAAGTGAAAAGGAACTTTTGACCGTTGCTTATACGCTGGAGAAAAAAAGTGAACATCCGCTGGCGCGGGCAATCAATGAAAAGGCGGAGCAGAAGGGGCTGACGGTGGACGAGGCAGAGCAGTTTAAAGCCTTACCGGGCAACGGACTTACGGCATCGATTGGCGGTGTTGACCTGATTGGCGGAAATTATAAATTTATCTGTGAGCAAATCCATGTACCCGATGAAATAAAAGAAAAATCGGAGCAGCTTTCAGAGGAAGGGAAAACGCCGCTGTTTTTTGCACGTGGTGGTGAGCTTTGCGGCATTATCGCCGTTGCGGATGTTATGAAGGAGGACAGCCCGCAGGCAATAAAAGAAATGCAGAACATGGGAATCCATGTGGTAATGCTGACCGGTGACAATGAGCGTACAGCGAAAGCTATCGGAATGAAGGCGGGGGTTGATGAAGTGATTGCCGGCGTACTTCCGGATGGCAAGGAAAACGTAATTCGCAAGTTACAGCAAAAAGGAAAGGTTGTCATGGTCGGTGACGGAGTCAATGACGCTCCGGCACTCACCAGTGCGGATATTGGTATTGCAATTGGTGCAGGGGCAGATGTCGCCATTGACGCTGCGGATGTTGTGTTGATGAAAAGCTGTCTGTCAGACGTCCCTGCGGCAATCCGCTTGAGTCGTGCAACGTTGCGGAATATTCATGAAAATCTCTTTTGGGCGTTTATTTATAATATAATCGGCATTCCTCTGGCAGCAGGCGTATTTATCGGTGTGCTCGGCTGGCAGCTCAATCCGATGTTTGCGGCGGCGGCAATGAGCTTGTCGAGTTTCAGTGTAGTTACCAACGCACTGCGATTAAATTTCTTTCGGATGTATGATTCCAAACGGGATTATAAAATCAAAAATAAACAAAAATTAAAAATGGAAAAGGAGACAAAAACAATGAAAAAGACATTAAAAATTGAAGGTATGATGTGTGAGCATTGCGAGATGCACACGAAGAAGGCACTGGAATCACTGGAGGGCGTGAAAACGGCTGAAGTCAGCCACAAAACCGGAACTGCCGTCGTGACGCTGGAAAAAGAGATTTCAGATGAGGCTTTGAAATCTGCGGTTGCGGACCAAGGCTATCAGGTGACAGATGTTCAGTGAAATTGACTGAGGCGGGAAGGATTCTGCTAAAAAGTAACCATTGGATGGGATAACAAAAATGAGGATTTGGGTGTTGAACAGATAGTCGCGTCATGATATAATTTTCATATAACACAGGTGGAGGTGAGAGATATGTTTGCGTTATCAGAAACCATAAGACCATCGGCGGATTTGAGAAATCATTATAGCGAGATTTCTAAACAGTGTCGGGAAGGCAAAGAAGCAGTAATCATAACGGTCAATGGAAGAGGGGATACCGTATCGCTTGCTTATGAAGAGTACAAAAATATGAAGTCACGATTAGAATTATTAGAGATTCTTGCAGAGGCAGAGGAAGATGTACGAAATGGTCGTGTTGCACCTATCAGTGAAACATTTAATGATTTACGTACTGCATTGAAGGAGGGATAATTTTGAAATATGAGGTTATCCGGACGGATACAGCAGATGGATGTATCAGGGAAATCATTTTGTATATTGCAAGGAATTTTGGAAATGATGTTGCACTGGAAAAACTTGATGAACTTGAAACAAGTATATTAAGTTTGGGTGATACCCCTTATAAGGGAGTTGAACCGAAGTATCAAGTATTGAGACGACAAGGGTATAAAGTTTTGATACTTGAAAAGAATTTAGTTTTTTATAAAGTTGATGATGCAAAAAAACAGGTCATAGTATATGCAGTTGTTGACCATAGGCAAGATTATTTAAGCATTATTCGAGGACTTTAGGAAATATTTCGTTAAAGAATGATGGTGGAATTTTATGTGGTAAAGGGAAGGAAAATGCTGGAAGAATTGGCGACGATGAGTCCATATGCCGGAATATGCACAGATTGATACAAGTGCTGCGGTAGAAAATCTTCTGCTAAGGGCAGATGAAAAAGAGCAGCGGGATAGGTTTGAAGAAAAAAGAGTACATTTTGTGAATGAATAAATTAAAATTTTGCTGGAAAGGAAGGGAATCATAAATGGTAATGGAAAATTTAAACTTAACAAGTGAATGGGATAAAACTTTCCCGAAAAGTGAAAAAACAGACCATACAAAAGTGACATTTCATAATCGCTACGGCATTACGTTGGCGGCAGATATGTACATTCCAAAGGACGCAAAGGGGAAACTTCCGGCAATTGCAGTGTGCGGTCCTTTCGGTGCGGTCAAGGAGCAGGCGTCCGGTCTTTATGCACAGACAATGGCGGAGCATGGATTTCTTACGATTGCATTTGACCCGTCATTTACCGGAGAGAGTGGCGGTGAACCTCGGTATATGGCATCCCCAGACATCAATACGGAGGATTTTCAGGCTGCTGTAGATTTCTTGTCATTGCAGGATAATGTAGATTCGGAAAAAATCGGTATTATTGGTATCTGTGGATGGGGCGGCATGGCTTTAAATGCAGCGGCATTGGATACTCGAATCAAAGCTACTGCAGCCTCAACTATGTACGACATGGCTCGTGTCAACGCAAATGGCTATTTTGATTCTGAGGACAGTTCCGATGCACGTTATGCAAAGCGTCAGGCTATGAACGAACAGAGGCTTGTTGATTATAAAAATGGAAATTATGCATTGGGCGGAGGTGTTGTCGATCCACTGCCGGAAGACGCTCCCTTTTTTGTTAAGGATTATTATGACTATTATAAGACAGAACGAGGCTACCATAGTCGTTCCTTAAACTCCAATGGCGGATGGAATGTGATTGGCTGCATGTCTTTTTTGAATCAGCCTATCTTACAGTACAGTAACGAAATTCGAAGTGCCGTATTGGTCATACATGGCGAAAAAGCGCATTCTTGTTATTTTAGCAAAGACGCTTACGCCAATATGGTAAAGGATAATCCATACACAGATAATAAAGAACTTCTGATTATTCCTGATGCAGTCCATACTGACTTGTATGATGGCGGTGGAAAAGATGCGATTCCGTTCGATAAGCTGTCAGACTTTTTTTCAGAATATTTGAAGTAATACAAGGGATGAGACTCCCCCGACATGAGGCTATATAGGTATCAACCGTTTCTATAGAGGCTGGTCTGTATCAGACGGGATGTATAGGACAATATCTTCAATTCTACAGTTTAGAATACGGCACAGGTCATTGAGTGTTGTTGTGTTCATAGGTTTATTTTTTCGAAGTTTATCAATAATGGCACTGGAAATATGATGTTTATTTATCAGAGTATAAGTTGTTTCGGATGATATTTTTAATGTCTTCCAGAACGGACTATAACTAATCATATTCAGTGCCTCCTTTTATTGATATGATTAGCATATAATGTAGTCTTATACTTGACTATAGTCAGAAAAATGACTATAATGAAAGTAAAAAAATTGAGGTAAGGGATTATGAAAAATCTGAAAAAAATTGTAACTGTAGGTATGCTTATTTTTTTGGCGGGGATTATAGTATTTTCTTCAATGAGTGTGCAAGCGAAGAAGAAAACGACAAAAGTTAATTTGTCAGCTAAAAAGATAACAATGTATGTGGGTGACAAAGAAAAATTATCTTTAAAGAACAACACGAAGAAAGTCAAATGGAGTACAAGTAACAAGAAGGTCGTATCTTTGTCTGCAAAAACCAAAAAAAGTGTAAAATTAAAGGCAAAGAAAAGAGGAAAAGCTACGGTAACAGCAAAAGTCGGAAAGAAAAAATATACTTGTAAGATAAGTGTTTATGAGGACGAGGATGCAGCACCAACACCAACGGCGACACCGGTATCAACGGGCAGTATAAAAGGAAATGTGACATGGCAGTATAACAAATATATTGGAACAAAAGCAGACGTAGGTGCATATGTCGCTTTAATTCCATCGGACAATACATCATTAAAAGGTATTGACCATAAAAATTTTTCATTATTAATGCTGAACACAAATGATGGAATTTATACGGCAAATGTCGATGGTTTTGGTCAATATGTAATAAATAATGTTCCGGTTGGTCAATATCAGATATTAGTTGTTTCTAAAAATACGACTTCAGGAGTGAGATTTGAAAATGCCGACACATGGGAAACAGCAGTAAATGGTCTTTTTAGTAGCTTTTTATCTGATTCGGAATTGGAAAATATAAAAGTGGCTATAGGATATAAAAGCTATAATACTTCTACAGTCGAAATCAAATCTGGACAGGAAACAACATATAGTTATGATTTTGGCTATACTTACATTTGATTTTAAATTGATGTAAATGCACCATGATATTAGTTATCAACGACAGTTGGCTTTTAAAGGAAAATGAAAGAGAGGGATATTATGAGAAAAATAATGTATTTTTTAACAATAATGGCATTTGTTTTTGTGGGGCTGATTTCATCCAGAACAATTTTGGCAGTCTCCAGCGACAGTATTACAGAGGGAGAAGAATGGAATGGAAAAGTAGAAGGTACAAAAGAATTAAAGTTTATTCCAGAGGAAACAGGATTTTATAACGTGAGGATTAAAGATTCGGAAGCGGATAATACATATATGATGGTTTCGTTTAAAACAGAAGATGATGAATTAATTATGGATTCAATAAGTGAATACGGAGACACAGACGTATTGGAAGTATATAAAAGAAATGCAGTGTATTTGCTAAAGGATAAGGAATATAACATTATAGTGAAGTGCAGTGATCTTAATGATGATGCTGATGATGAAGTTTTGATGGACGGAAATGTGTCTTTGACTATTGAAAAAAGTTCAGATGAAGTTATAAAATTGGCTGTTAATTACAAAAAAACAGCGAAAGCTTTTTATCGTGGAAACAGTATTTGTTCATACACGCCGGATGAAAGTGGGGCGTATTCATTTTATTTTGGCTTGAAAGATGGAAGTACATGGGGAGACATTGATTTGTATGTGATGGCAAATCAAAAACTGAAAAAAATAAGTGAAAGGTCTTTGTCTTCCAGTTATTATGGTGCGACTTCATTTCAATTAGAGGCAGAAAAAGAATATTATTTTGTTGTTGAAACGTATGGAAATTATGATACTGAGGAAGAGAAGGAAGATGGGAGTGAAAGTGATGCATGGTGTTCGTTGACAAAATTAGGTACCATTGTTTCAATTGAGTTGGAAGAAGAACCATTGCTGTCTACTTTTGATAGTGGGGTATGGTTGAGTGGGAGTGGTTCTTTAAAGGTAAATTATGCTGATGGCAGTAGTGAAAGCATTGAAATAAGTCATATGAATGCTACAAGGGAAATCAAGGCAGAATATTTAGGCGAGCGGGATAAGGACGATTATTTTGTATCAGGCAGGCAAAAAGTGAAATTTGTGTACCTTGATACTTTTGAATGTACTGCTACTGTTAATGTTCTAAGTAAAGTCCAATATGCAGAAAGGGAATATGGGGTTTTACAAATTGGCAAAGAGGTCGAGGTTGAGCCAGCCGGATGGTATTACACATTATATAAATTTACGCCGACAGAAAATGGATATTATACGTGGTGGTTCAAAAAACCAAGCATGAGTGAATGGTATGATTCTTGGAGTGGTCAGATATTCGATTCCAATGACAATGAGGTCGAATTTGTATCTGGGTTAGGATGGAAGTTACAGGCAAATAAAGATTATTGCTTTGAATTTTATTTATCTGGTAATAAGACAGAAAATACCTTTACCTATTGGCTGGGGATTAACACAGACCATGTTCATACTTACGGAACATGGACGACTACAGTGCCAGCGACAATAACGAGTACAGGCGTTGAAGAAAGAGTTTGTACGGATTGCGGAGCTGTAGAAACACGGTCATTGGATAAATTAACAGTATCTAATAGTAATGAAAATAATAGTCAGCAGACCTCCGGGACAGCAGCATCCAACAATACATCGGGGACGAAAGATACAAGCAGCCAATCGGGTAAAACGGACAATGCTGTGGTGGAGAAACTTGATAACGATAACTCAACTGGTGCGTTGTTAAAACCTATTGTAAAATCAGTGAAACAAAGCGGCAAAGGTAAGATTGCCGTGAAGTGGAAAAAAGTAGAAAATGGAAAAGCATATCAGGTTCAGTATTCCACCAGTAAGAAGTTT
The DNA here is from genome assembly GCA_964518785.1 of uncultured Eubacterium sp. Lineage (GTDB taxonomy): Bacteria > Bacillota > Clostridia > Lachnospirales > Lachnospiraceae > Eubacterium_F. Next base: position 2,200 of record CAZFHT010000054.1, on the reverse strand, counting down.
AAAACAAAGAAAACAAAAACCACAACAAAGACATCATTGACGATAAAAAAGTTAAAAAAGAAAATGGTATATTTTGTACGTGTTCGTGCTTATAAAATTGTCAATGGGAAAAGAGTGTATAGCAGTTGGAGTGCGACTAAAAAAATAAAAATTAAAAAGTGACATTGATTTTATGCAGAGATAGATAAAAGGCTGGAAGTCAAGATAAACTTCTAGCCTTTTTCTTGTTGTGGCTTATTTTTGTCAGTCTGTGGGAGAATGATTTAATAGGCGAGATTAAAAAAAATTGTACGTTGAAAAAATTGATTGAATCGGATATACTCAAAGTAGACAAGGAAATACAGTTGCTGTCAAAGATGGTGGTATAAGGGAGATGTGTGTATGCAAAAACTAAAGGTGTACTTAGATACTTCTGTTATTAGTCATCTAATGCAGGAAGACGTACCTGAAAAGATGGCAGATACTTTGGAATTGTGGGATATGTTCAAAAATGGGAAATATGATATATATTTGTCACAAGTAACAATAGATGAGATTAGAAAGTGTCCAGAACCTAAGAGAAGTGTTATGTATGATTACCTAAGTGATATTGACTATACAAATTTGGATATTACTGCGGAAACATTGGAACTTGCACAAAAAATTATTGACATTGGGATATTGACGCAAAAGAGTTTTGATGATTGCCAACATATTGCGGCGGCGGTCATAAATGGATGTGATTGCATTATTTCATGGAACTTTAGGCATATTGTAAATATAAAGACAATTAGAGGAGTAAGAGCCATCACAAATCTAAAGGGATATAAGCCTATTGAGATTCTGAATCCTTCAGTATTGTTAGAAAGCGGGGAATGATTATGGAAACATTAGTTATTAGTCCGGATTTTACGATTGAGGACATTCACAAAATTCGTGAACAGAATTATGAGCGAACAAAAAATATGACAACGGAAGAAAAAATTGTATATTACAATACTGCTGGCATGGAGGCAGAAAAAGAAATTGAAAGGCGAAGGGCATTAAAACGGAAAACGGCGATTTGCAGCAAAACGCTAGAGTAATTTAGCAGAGAAATATGAAAAAAATCTATACAAAAAAGTCCTTTTATGGTATGGTAATAAGTGCTGTAATGGGGCTTTTTTATAAACTAAGGATTTTTAAGGAGGAAATAGATAAAATGAAACTAGGAATCGTCGGTTTGCCGAACGTCGGCAAAAGTACATTATTTAATTCGCTAACGAAAGCAGGGGCAGAATCAGCCAATTATCCATTTTGCACCATTGATCCAAATGTAGGTGTTGTGCCGGTGCCGGACGAAAGACTGGATGTGCTGACAAAAATGCACGAATCGAAGAAAACTGTTCCGGCAGTAATTGAATTTGTAGATATTGCAGGGCTGGTAAAAGGGGCGTCAAAAGGTGAGGGACTTGGCAATCAGTTTTTGGCAAACATAAGAGAAGTAGATGCCATTGTTCATGTGGTTCGCTGTTTTGAAGATACGAATATTGTTCATGTGGATGGCAGTATTAATCCGCTGCGGGACATTGAGACGATTAATCTGGAATTGATTTTTTCTGATGTGGAGATTTTGGAAAGAAGAATTGCCAAAGCTGCCAGAGGAGCGAATAATGATAAAAAGCTTGCCAAAGAAGTTGAAATGGTCAAACGGCTGAAAAACTATCTGGAGGAGGGCAATCTGGCGAAGAATTTTGAGCGAAAAGACGAGGACGAGGAGGAGTGGTTTAACGGGTATAACCTGTTAACTGCCAAACCGGTGATTTACGCTGCCAATGTGGCAGAGGATGACCTTGCAGACGATGGTGCTTCTAATGAGCAGGTTGCCAAAGTCAGAGAGTTTGCAAAGGAGGAAAATTCAGAAGTCTTTGTCATTTGTGCACAGATTGAGCAGGAGATTGCAGAATTAGATGAAGATGAGAAAAAAATGTTTCTTGAAGATTTGGGGCTGACAGAATCCGGCTTGGAGAAACTGATTCGTGCCAGTTATCATATTCTTGGACTGATTAGCTTTTTGACAACCGGACCGGATGAGACGAGAGCGTGGACGATTACGGAGGGAACAAAGGCACCGCAGGCAGCAGGAAAAATTCATACCGATTTTGAGAGAGGATTTATTCGTGCGGAGGTCGTGTCCTATGACAATCTTGTGAAGTACGACGGTTATAACGGGGCGAAAGAA
>CAZFHT010000053.1:0-13179 GCA_964518785.1 uncultured Eubacterium sp. | reverse complement strand
CTGTATTCCGATTCCTACCGTTCTCCCCATACTCCATACCTTCCTTCCGCATAATCATTCCTAGTGTTTCATTTTTTAATTAACCGGGCCAAATCCAGTTATTATGAAAACTCAACACTAGTACAGTACTAGTTTCTAGTATATAAGATAACACAAAAAAAAGCAAGGAACTTACGAAAACAATACGCTTTCGCAAGTTCCCTGCATTTATTTTGTTTCATTAAGAAAATAAGACTGCTCCTGACGATGAATATTCGCCATATTCTGATAGTAGGAGGAGGCTGTTCTTTGGTTCACGTGAAAATCTCGAATTTCCTTACGCTGCCCTGCCAGATAAACCTTAAAATGCTGGCTGTTCTGACTTTCCAACGCCTGAATACTCACACTAAGATCGGACAAATCAGAAATCAACTGCTGCATTTCCTGAATTTCCTCTTTATAGTCTTCCTTGTGTTCTGTCACTTCACCCTTGATTCGCCGGAAAAGATTATCAAATCCTTCATCCAGTTTCGTCAGCTCGTCTATCTGCCTGCCTTTTTCGTCTATCAATTCTTGAAAACGGTCTGCATCCAGTTTTTCCTGACGAAACATCTGCTCCTGCTCTTTCGTCGCCTTTTGTAACGCTAATAGGATTCTCTTCTTCTGCCGCAATGAATCAACCATCATTCTGACATACACACGACTCAAGTCTCGCTCATTCATCTGCATACACTCGCCCTCTTCTACCGCTGTCCTTCTTTGCTCAGCCGCATAACTTCTTTCCACGTATCCCGCATCTCCCGGATATATTTCATGGCATCCTCCAGAACTGCCGGGTCTTTACTTATATTTGCATCGACCAGTCGCTGGTAAATGTGTTCATAGACGCGGTCAAAATCTTCCCACACTTTATACTTCCGATTCAACGTGGAACGCAGTTCCACGATGATGTCTTCTGCCCGCTTAATATTCTCGTGGGCTTTCGGAACATCCTTCTTCTCTATCGCCACCAGTGCTTTATTGCAAAATTTGATAGCTCCATCATATAGCATCAGCGTCAGTTCTGCTGGAGAGGCAGTCATGATGGCATTTCTCTGATACATATTCATTGTGTTTCGTTCCATTGTACTGCTCCGTCCTCTCTTCGTTCACATATTATCAACTGCCAAACAAACTGGATACGGAACTTGACTGGGACTGTAGCTTTGCCAGTGCCGTCTCCATTGCTGTAAATTTGCTGTAATATGCATCTTCCATATCTGCCAGTTTATCTTCCCAATCGCTGATATCACTTTCATAACTCTTAATATCATTTTTCATGGAAATATCATTGTAAAATGTAAGCGTACTACTTGTATTTGCCACTGCTTTCATTTTATCAAACATCGTCGAACGAAGTTTTTCAAAAATACCTGCCAGTGCCTCCGCCGTATCTTCCGGATTATCCTGTAGGGCAGCTTTCAGTTTATCATCATAAGATGAATAGACAGAATCATCCGAATCACCGTAAATATGCAGCAAACCGCCCTCTGTATAATCAGTAGATGTCATAATACCAAAACTCGATAAGGAATAGCTTTTCCCATTCACCGTAACACTGGACATCATGGCACTTCTCATTGACGACATCACACTATCTAACGTGGAGTCACGTCGAAGAAGAGAATCTTTAATCTTCGTCTCCCATTCTTCCACTTCGTCATCTGACATTGCCTCTTTCTGCTCACTGGTCAATGGTGAGTAATCACTGGCGGAATCCGCATTGTAAGCAGTATACATCTCTTTCATAACCGCATTGTAATCTTTCAGGAAAGACTTAATCGTGTTATATACGCTGTCCACATCATTGCTGACCGTAAATGTAACCGGATTATCTTTCGTCAAGCTCGTAAGTGCGATACTCAAACCATTTGCTGATACAGTAGAGGAAGATGATGTAAGCACTGCTCCATTCAAAAGCACCTTACTGTCTGACGCTGCAATAAATGCCATACCGTCGTCACTGTTCGAGGTTGTGGCAGAACCTTTTGTTGTTATAGTTCCATCATCACCAATCACAATATCTGACAAGCCCAAACCGGATAATGCAGAAGAACTTCCCAGTGAATCACTTCGGTCTGTAATCGATGCATAATCACTGACAGCTTGTGCAATATCTTCCTTAATGGTATCCTGTGTAATAACACCTTGCGAACCATCATCCTGCGTTTTACTCATTCCGGAAAAACCACTGACACCGCCCGAGTAATATTTGTTCACTGCCGTTTCTGACAAATCAGCAATTTCGTCTTCCGTCATGCCCGAAATCGCAGCATCTGACACATCTTTCTTTCCTTCATCCCCGGACAACCATGTACTCATGGCAGCTACGGTATCCTCGTCTGCTTTTTTAGCAACGGCCGCCTTATAATCTTCCTCCGTCTTACCATCCAGAAGACTACCATCTGCATTATAATACTGAGCTTTCAAATCCGCATCGTTCTCTGCTGCCGCCTTATTGGTTCCATAATTTTCACTATAATACTTTGCTTTTACATATGTGGTTGCTGCACTCTGAGCAGCAGCATTTTTTGTATCATATGACGCTTTTGCCAAAGAATCCAGTGCAGTGTTATACTCATCTGAGTCCACATCCGCCGTTCGTAAAGTCTTCATAGCAGAATCTACGACTGCTTTATTTGCAGATGACATATTATTATAACCTACCGCCGTCTTCAACGCAGTCTGTCCATTCAATTCAGCAGTAGAAACCGCAGTGGTTGTAATTGAAAAAGCATTACTCAAACCACTCTCCTTACTGCTTATAAAGAATCGTTTCTGCGTTGTATCATAACTGGCATTCAACCCGGCATTTTTCAATGCCTTCGTGAAATCGTTGATTGTCGTGCTGTCCGTAATAGTAAAGGTGCTTGTAGAACCATTCGCAGTAACGGTAACCTCCTTATTCAACAGCGACGGATCTATCGACGTCAGTTTCGTACTGGTAGAATCCGCATCAATTTTTGCACTGGTCAGATACTGTGCTGTAGCGATGTTCTTTACCTCCAGTGTATAACTGCCGTTTACTGCACTGGTGCTTGCTGTCACACTCGCAACGGACTCATCAGAAATCGACGCTTTCTTCGCCTTATAAGTAGACGACAACTGCATCTTCGACGCATAACTATTATACAGACTGGTAAGCTTTGTATTTAAGTCTGCCCACTTTGTCTGTTTCCATTCCAGTTTTGTCTTCGCCTGAACAACCTTTGTCTTCTTCAAACTCTGTGCCGACATCAAAGCCGCTACAATCGACTCGGTATCCAGTCCTGAAGACAATCCACTCATTCGAATACCCATACTAATCCTCCATTCTATCAGCGTTTCTCATCTACGAGAATTCCCGCCATTTCCCACATCTTCTGGAGCATATCCAATGATTTCTCCGGTGGAATCTCACGAATTACTTCATCCGTGTCTGCATCCAAAACTTTAATCGACACACGCTTTGTCTCCTTGTGATAAGAATACTCGCAACGTGTTCTCTCCATTCTGCGATTTGCCTTGGAAACGGCATCGTTGATAGTAGCCTCACTAGGCATATGTTCCCTTTTACCATCACCGAATGCATCCTGCCCTCTATCCTCTGCATTTCCAGGGGAGGTCACTGTTCTGACATCGGCAGCAACTGCTTTTTCCACGCTCGCTTTGGCAGACTCAGATGTCTCAATCGGAACGCTGTTTACTCTCGCATTTTCCGATGAACCATAGTTTGCATTTACATTTGATATTGTTTCAATTTCCATCTCTAACACCTCCATGTGTCCCGTGTGAGCACATCCCTGTGCAGCACGCGAAAAGCTTTAATTACTTACATATCCTAAATGGAATATCGACATAGGCATAAAAAAAGTTAACCCTTAAATGTCATTTGAGTTAACTTTTCCATATGACCTCTACTGAATTATTTTCGCCAGAGATTCCGGCGTAGCTGACTTCGACGCCTCGGTGTTTGCCTCTCGTATCTGAGTATAAATTTCCTTCCGATAAATCGGCACACTTTTCGGTGCATCGATGCCTATTTTAATCTGGTCACCTTTGATTTCCAGAATCGTAATCTCTACGTTATCATTGACGATAATGGACTCTCCGGCCTTTCTTGCTAATGCTAACATCCATTACTCCTCCCTCTTCTTATTGAGGATATCGTAAATCATATACTTCACCTCATAGTCCTGATTTTCTGCTATCACCTGCGCTCCTTTGCAGGAATCGGAATTAATGACAATCGGTGCCTTCAGATTTACTGACATCTTCTTTAAGTCCGCCGGAACGGTCAATGTCAGGAGAACAACAAGATTCTCCTCCGTCAGCTCACCGAGACCGGACAACAATTCATCCTCTACAACTGGATTGTAATCCTCTTTTACCAGTCCCGGCTTCACCACCGGCAGTGCCACCGTTGGCTCGTCAAGACTTTGAAACCACGAAATGTTTGTCTCTTCTTTTTCTGAATCATACAAAATAGTAAACTTTTTGAACTGCTCCAGTCCAATCAGACCCCGGTCGAGAGTGATAATCTTCTCCTCCGGAAGGTCTATCTCCCCAAAAAACTTTGTCTTCACTAACATCTGTCTGCCTCCTCGTGAATAATGCCCCCATATCTCTATCATACCATCTCATTATATAAAATTCAACAGTGACTGACCAAGAATCTTATTTGTGGCGTTCAATGTTGCCTGATAAAGAAGGTCTGCCTCAGAGAAGTTAATGTACGCCTCGCCCAAATCTGCATCTTCATTATCAGATTGTGCCTCCTCTGTGTTGAGTTTCTGAGTTTCCAGTTTCGACTGTGTCATCTGCATACGGTTATAGCGGGAGCCATGATTTGCCAGTGCCGCATTCAGTTTATCCTGTGCGTCCTGACAAACGGTGATTCCGGAACTGAGAGCATTTGTAAGCACCGTTTTCTGCATACTGAGCTGTGTGCTGATTTGCTCCTTCAACTCATTCAAATTTGCCAAGGTTGTCGTATCCGTTTCAGCACAGTCGCTGATTCTCTTTTCCACTGATTTCAAATTCTGCTCTGTCACATCAATATCATTACAAATATTGATAACATCATCAATTTTTCTATCCACCGAGGTATCAATGGCATTGCAGGCAAGCGTATTTACCGTCAGCACCTGACTAAAATTAATCTGGAAATTCATGTCCTGACTGCTCGGATTACGGTAAGTCACTGAATCTCCGGTTGCAACGTTTGTAGCCGTACAGTCAAAATAATGCTCCGGACGAATATCATTTTCCAAAAAGTTTGTTTTCTCATAGGTGACACTGAGATTCGTGCCATTGCGGACACTGTCATAAATCGTATCGCCAAAAACAAGCTCGCCCGTTTCCGGTATAAAATACACTTCGTTGTCTCCCGGATTCAAGTGCTCATTATAAACGGTATTATCTCCAATCATCTTGACGGTAGCATTAATGGTGTGTTCAACTCCGGCACTGTCTGTATAGGTCACAGTAGGAACCACATCATTGCCGTCTTTGTCTTTTTCATCACAGTTTGAATAAGAAACCATAATGCGGTGCGTTGCATTAAGCTTGGATGCCTCACTGGCATAAGCCGTAGCGTCCTTGCTTGCATCATATTCTGCACAGCCATAGACATACTGGTACTTCGTTATATTATTTACTTCCAATTTTTCCGTAATGGTATACTGAGTACTGTTCTGGTCTTTGTCAAACAGCAAAGAAAGGTCTGTACGATACCCGGTAAAGAGATAACGCCCGCTATAGTCCGCATTGGCATCCTGTTCATAGATGTAGCTTGCATATTCCTGTAACTGTTCTACAATTTTCTGCCGGTCAACTGCCTCATTCGTACCATTTGCCGCCTGCGTAAAATACTCCTGCATAGTTGACAACACGCCATTTACATCGTTAAGGCTGGTCTCGGTCTGATCCATCCATGCCTTTGCATCGTCAATGTTCTTTAAGTATTGCTCAACCTCTGCCAGTGTCGTCCGGTATTTCAAAGCCCGGACAGCAATCGTCGGGTCATCCGAAGGACGCTGAATCTTCTTCTGAGTATTATACTGCTCAAGATAGTTATTATATGCCTCTTTATTTTTTTGCATATTCAGTAATGAATTATTACGCATCATGGAATTCGTAACTCGCATGGCTTATCCCCCATTTCTATATATTAGCATTACTGTGAAACAACATTTGTCACAGAGTAATAGGATTCTCATTTTTTATACGGTATCATTAATCAGTCGGTCAATGACCTCATTCAACACAGAAAGAACTTTATACTGGTAAGTCAGCATATTCTGGAACGTAATCAAATCTGCACCCTCTTCATCTTCATCCACACCGGATACTGACTTACGGCAGGAGTCAATCGCATACAGAAGATTACTCTGCGTTTCTTTCATTGAACTCGCTTTTTTTGCATTAACCCCCAAGGTTGCTGTGATGGATTGGAGAAAGGAATCCGGATTACCATGAAGGAACATCTTAGAATCCGCCTTCAAATCAAGCAGCTTTTGAAGATTATCTCCATTATCATTTCCTACGTCTTCGTCCGCTGCCTCTTTTATTTTGCAGGCAATGAGAGACGGGTCTTCCAGCACGTCATCACTGACACACAAATTCAGTGCTGTCATGTAATAATACGAGCCGGTGTATGTTCCATCGGCATTCTTCTCTGCCACAGAGGAAAATGACGAGGCGATGCCATCTACCGATTCCTGCATAACATAATTATCTCCGGTTGCCGGAACAGTGGCATTGAAAAAGTCCACTCCCAGATTATCATTCAAATCATATCCTTCATTTTGAACCCGGTTAAATTCCTCAGCGAAGGTTCGGACAAACTCATTTAACTGAGCCATGTAATATGGCACTCCTTTGCTGTCCACCGTTGCTCCGGCACTTACTGTATATCCATTATTTAAAGCATTCTGCAAAGCAACCGTATCAGCAACATCCGACTTTAATTTAAGGGTGAACTCGTATGTATAGTTTCCGTCAGCATCCACCTGCACCTCAAAACTGTCATAGGCATAGGTGTTATTGCGAATCACCAGCTCACCATCGTAAGCCGGTATATTCAAATCTCTCAAATCATTGCAGTTTGTGTCGGTAAGAGTCAGAATAATATTCCCACTCGTTGGATCATTGGTTAAACTGTCTATTGTACCCTCCAGCGTAGTCCCATTGTTTCCATCACGAAATTCAAACAATGCCTGTAACTCTCCGCCTAATTTTGAACTGTGTTGATTAAAACTCGTACCGTCTGCCCACTGAATGGTAAAACATCCATTCACATCATTAATATTCGTAAAGGTATCTTTCTGTGTTGCCACAAGCTCATTCACCCGGTAACTCTCCACGAGAACGCCGCCATTGATATAGACATTAAACTGGTTACCGCCTACACCATCCTCCGGTACAATCTCCTGATAATCAACATTACAGTACTGAGACAGTTCATCCAGCAAGAGAGACCTCTGGTCACGTAAATCGTTAGCAATGGAGCCGTAAGCCTCAATTAGATTAATCTGCTGGTTCAGAGAAGAAATCTTCTCGGCAATGCCATTAATCTCATCCACTACTGTTTTAATCTTCTCATTCGCCTCGCTCTGTAACTGCTGGAGACCGGTGGCAACATTGACTACACTCTCGGTAAATGTCTGTGCCACTGTCACTGCTTTCGTGCGAATAGTCGTGTCTGCCGGAGAATCTTTTAAAGAACTGAGTGCTGCATAAAAATCATCAAAAGCATCCGAAAGCAGCACTTTATCCTCCGATGTCACATCTCCACACAACTGGTCCTGAAGTTCATCCAAAAAGTAGGACTGACTCTGGTAGTAGCTGTATGTCGACTGCGTTGTTTGATACTTCTCATCATAATACTCATCTCTGTCTCTGGTAATGCTTGTGACGTTCACACCACTTCCCTGTACAACAAAGGCTGAACTGGCACTAACCATGGCAGCCGTATTTATCGTCTGACGGGAGTAGCCCTCCGTCTCAATGTTTGCAATGTTATGAGCCGTCGTCTGCAAAGCGGCATTGTAAGTCATCATGCCGGACTTGGCAATCTCAAGAGAACCAAATGTAGATGCCATATCATCAACCTCCTAATTTTTCTATCAAATATTCTAACATTTCTGAAATAGTAGTAATATATCGTGAGGACGCATTGTAACACTGCTGATATTTTATCAGATTGGACAATTCCTCGTCAGTAGACACTCCCATCACATTCTGTCTCTCCGTTTCCAGAGATGTAACCGTCGTTTCCTGATTATCAATAATACTATTCCAAATCCCGCCTGTTATCGCAAGCTGGGACACCATACCATCATAAAAATTAAACACATTGTAGGTGGTTTCCGAAATCGGACTTAATGTTCCAATATCCTGATTCAGGGCATTGGCAATGTCCATCAGTTCATTGGTGGCATATCCGCCTGCATATTCCTGCTGACTGTTGTATACGCTCGGAATCGTAGACGCATCCCGCAGAACAGTAGGATTTACTACAATCTGGCTCAGTGTGTAGAGAGAATACTCATCATCCGGGTCCTCCTCGGTATAAACCCGAACATCCTGCTGTGATGTTGTTCCATCATCATTCACAACCGTAACCGTCTGAGTTGTGTAGCGGTCACGACTTCTTCGGGAAAAAATTTCTGTGCCCATCGTGCTGTCAGCGTCATCACCCACCAGTGCATTTTCTTCATCCAACACACGAATGGTGCTTGTATTTCCATTTCCATCCACAATGGTTATTTCTTTATTCGGACACAGTGCATCGTTTACTGCGGTGACAATGCCATGCACCAAAGTATCTAACTGGCTCTGTACCGTCATAATCACTGACGCCCCGACACTTTGGTTATATGTCTGCACATCTTTTTCATACTGGTCCATCGCCAAATTATAGTCTCTTACACTGGTATAATCGTCTTCATTTGGCTTGATGGGAACATCTGTATATTTGGCAGAATAGTTTCCTCTGGCAACAAGCAGTCCCTTCAGCGAACCGATATCAGAATCATTTAAGCTGGAATATTCCAAACTGCCGGTATAAAAGAAATCGTCACCATCTTCCCATACAGGCTTTAATAATTTTGTCGTATCGCTTTCGTACTCTACGTTAAGCCGATACTGTATCGACTGGTCAAGGAGATACCTGCCGTTCGAATAAATGAGAACGGTGCCATCCGATTCCTCTGTCACATCAATATTGATATACTGACTCAACTGGTCCAAAAGCTGATTTCTGGAATCCCGGTAATCGTTTGCCGACTCGCCGGTCGCCTCATATTTACGGATTTTATCGTTTAAATCGCTAATCTGAGATACGCAGTCGTTTATAGAATCAACCTCTTCCTTCACTTCCGTATTCAAACTGGTCTGATAAGCGTCCAGCTCGGTCTGTAAAACCTGTGCGCTCTCCACAAACTTGGAGGCTACGGATATCAGCTCCTCCTTATCTACCAGACTGTCCGGTGAAGTAGCCACATCGCTGAGTGCCTGAAACAAATTGTTTACATTTAAAGAAAAAGCCTCTCCATTTAACTCTCCCAGCATATCCTCAACTTCTTCCGCCGCTTTACTGTTCGCCTCGTAAAAGCACTGCCGTCCTAACTGCAATCGGTACTGAGCATCCAAAAAGGTATTGCGAACCTGACGTGTCAGAGCAACCTGCGTACCGGTTCCTACCTGTAGTTTGTTATTGTAAAGTCCTACAGAAGTCTGGTAAGACGAATCCGTCACCATCACCTGCTGCCTTGTATAGCCTTCGGTCTGTGCATTAGCCATATTATGCGCCGTCACATTCAGCGACGCCTGTGCAGTGTGCAGCCCGGAAACACCGGCATTAAAACTTGCCATCAAATTCGACATATCTGCATCTCCTTTTCATCCAATCTAACATTACGATTCCGTAACAATATAATAAACAATATAATACAAAAAAGTACCCGGTGCAGGAAATAAAGAAGGCGTAGTCTCCGCCACGCCTTACTGCTTGGCATCAAACATTGCATGCTGTGGTGCCATCCCTGCCACTTCTGAAGCATCGCTTGCATAATTACTGCTTCCCGAAGACATCCGTGTACTTCTTATCACATTCATATTGTATTCAACCATCTCCATGGATTGTTCAATCAATTCCTGATTCTGGTTGTTAATCTCACGAAGACGTCCCACAGTTGTCCTTAACCGATCATGTACGTCCCGCAATTTTTTCTGGTCCTCCGGCTGATTCTTCAACACATCTGCAATCTGCCTCAGCGTAATACTGTCCGGGTTCATGCCAAGAACAGTAGCAATGTCCGACGCTACTTGTTCCCGCTTCCCCTCAAGAGCCGACGTCTGATCGACCAAATCACGCTCTCGAACTGTTATCTCCTGCAGTGAGTTTAAATCATTCGTTATAACTGCTCTCGTCTTTTCCTCTTCAATAGGAATCAACGACCGATAGACCTCTTCCTCAGCATTTAGTGTGCTGATCAACTCCTCCATTAAACTAGCCAAATGAAATTCCTCCTGTTCGGACTAAGCAAGTAACTGGTCAGCTAATTTATCGGCAACATCTTCCAATGAAACGTTATAGGTTCCTGCGGCAATCTGCGACTGAATCTCCTTCACCCGTTCCTCGCGGACTGACGTTCCCTGCTCAACTGCCTGTTTTGCTACCTGATAGGCACTTCCAAAATCAGAAATTTCAAGAGAGTCCCTGCTGCTTTCATAATCTGTCTTCGCCTTACTCTTGGTTTTGTTGGCATTATAGAGTTGATTCACCTGCATATAAGCATCAATTCTCATAGTCCTTCCTCCATTCTTCCAACTTGAAACTTTGTTTGTCATACTCTTTTGTTTTCACTATGTTTATCGGACGCATTTTCTAATACCTTAACTGTTTTTCGCAGTTTTTCGTTTTCCCAGCGTTGAGTTTTTAATTATCTGGTATCGTTAATAAAAACTCAACACTAGTCCAGCTTTGCCTTCTGTCCCTTTGCGGCACGCTTGCGGTTGCGCACTTTTTTTGCACTGAGTGTCTTTCCGTTATAGACAAACGTCTCCTCCTCCGGGGCGACCACCGTCGCATACACCAGCGTATCTTCTTTTTCCAAATCAATGCCCTTCAACCCCCGGCTGGTTTTCTTAAACTCGTTTACCTCGCCAAGAGGAAAACCAAGTGACAGTCCCTTCTCCGTCAGAAGAATGACCTTTCCGGTTCCCGCCAGCACTTCCGCCGCCGTCAGCATGGACACGCCTGCCAGTTCATCCCCCTCATCCATTTTGGTGGAGGCAATCATCATTCTTGATGTCTCAAATTCCGCACCGGACACCAGCTTAATGTAACCGCTTTTTGTCGCAAACATCAGCATGGACTCAAACAAATCTTCAAATGCGGCATAGAGCAGGCCCTCTTCCTGATTTTCCATCTTACACAGAGAATGAATCAAGGTACCTTTGTCCTTCATCCGGCAGCGGGGAATTTTCTCTACCCGAACCTGATGCATATTTCCGGTATTCGTAAAAATGCACAGTTTGTCTGTATTTTTCGTTTTTAAAATATGGGTGAACTCTTTCTTTGCCTCGTCTGTCGCCCTGCCAAACGCTGCCACGTCCACAACTTTTGTGTAACCGAAACGGTCAATACAGATGTATAAATCTTCTTCTACTACTTTTTCCACATATGCCTTTGCTGTCGTATCCGTCAGCATGGTTTTTCTTGCTGTGGCAAATTTCTTTTTATATTCCCGCAGTCTTCCTTTGATTACTTTATAAAGTTCTCTTACATTAGACAGTACCTTTTCGTACTCAGCAATGTTATCCAGCAAATTCTGGTTTTCCTCATGGAGTTTCATAATTTCCAGTCCAATTAACTTACTCAGCTGCATGGTCAGAATTGCCTCCGCCTGTGCCTCTGTAAAAAGGAGTGTTTTTGCCTGCTTTTCCGAATCTTTGCTCTTAAACCGGATACCCTCGGTCTCACCGTTTATCAGGCAGGCTTTTGCCTGTTTCACAGAAGAAGAGCCTCGCAAAATCTCGATAATCAAATCAATGACATCAGTGGCTTTCATCAGACCTTCCACCACTTCGAGACGCTTTTTCGCCTTCTCAAGCAAAAAGCGGTACTCTTTTGTATACAAATCCTCCTGAAACAAAACGAATTCTTCAATCATGGACTTCAAATTGAACACCTTCGGTTCACCGTTTCCCTCCTCCGTCGGACGGATTGCCAACAGGTTGACACCGTAAGTGTCCTCCATCTGTGTTTTTTTATAAAGACCGTTCAGAAGATTTTCAATGTCTCTGTCTTTTTTTACTTCGATAACAATGCGGATTCCCTCTTTGGAAGACTCGTCTCTCACATCATAAATCTCATCAAACACTTTTTCTCTCGACAGTGCAGCGAGATTCTCCACCAGCTTGGCTTTATTACCGGAAATGGTATAAGGAATCTCGGTAATGATAATATTTTTTCTGCCGTACTCTCCCTTTTCCACCTCGGTTTTTGCTCGAATACGGATTTTCCCCTCACCTGTCGCATAAATATCCCGCATATCTGCGGCATTGATGATAATTCCTCCCGTCGGGAAATCCGGTGCCGGCACGTAATCCATCAGCTTGTCCACTGAAATTCCCGGTCTGTCCATGTAGGCGATGACAGCATCAATAATCTCTCCCGGATTGTGGGGCGGAATATTCGTAGCCATTCCCACCGCAATTCCTGTCGTCCCATTAATTAAAAGGTTTGGCAGCATGGCAGGAAGTACAACCGGTTCCTGTTCGCTGTCATCAAAGTTTGGCACAAAATCCACCAGACCTTTTTCCATATTATCCAGCATGGTCATGGCAGCCGGAGATAATCTCGCCTCGGTATATCGCATGGCAGCAGCACCGTCTCCGTCAATCGAACCAAAGTTTCCATGACCGTCCACAAGCGGTGCGTTCAGGGAATAATTTTCTGTCATATGCACAAGCGCATCATAAATCGAGCTGTCACCATGAGGGTGGTATTTACCCATGGCATCTCCGACAATACGGGCACTTTTTCTATGGGGTTTATCCGGTGAAAGTCCCAGTTCCTTCATCGCATATAAAATTCTTCTCTGAACCGGTTTCAGTCCGTCTCTCACATCCGGCACTGCACGGGCAATAATAACGCTCATGGCGTAATCC
>CAZFHT010000052.1:0-13451 GCA_964518785.1 uncultured Eubacterium sp. | reverse complement strand
TATTTTCTACATTTCTAAAATGAAATTCAAAATTTCTTGGAGATACAGTTACTTCCTCACCATAAGAAAACTCATAATCCAGAGTTCTCCCAAAATAAAAATCTTTTGTTTTGTATGTTGCTGCTGTACACATATCTTTTCCTCACTTTCAAAGCTCAATTTAGATTTATAAAACTGGAGTAAAGCTCCAGCAGAAGCTATCAAAGTCCTAATTCCAAATTTCATAACCCAGATTATCAATAAAATCTGGAACATCAATTTCCTTACCAATTGTATCAACACTTCTCCAAAAATCGAACTGCTCCATTTCACTATTAACAGTATAGCTTGCGATAAAATCATTATTTCCATTGACTTCATAAAAACGTTCATTGGAATCTGTTTTACTGTAAGCAATACATGAGCCTACTTCCTTGTTTGTAATAGTCTTCCCCTGTGTTCCATATGGAATGTATGTCACACCATTTATTTCAACATAACTATAGCTATCTTCACTGTCATTCGGATTTAAATAGGTATTTTCATTTCTGTCGGAAATAGCTGTTGCATCATCTGGTATATCATAGTTAACTGAATTTCCGCACCCACCGAAAATAATACATACTCCTATAATCCCACCAATCAATGCTTTTTTTTAATACATGCGTTTTCATTTATACATTCTCCTCGTTTTCCGTTGATTCTACCACACCCGTTCTTTCTCTGCATTTGTGACATTCTGTTTCATCAATCAATGTTGAGCCGAGGTCAAAGAATAACCATTTAATTTTATTCATGTCTTTAATCTCTTATAAAATTGTAAACTTTCTGTTCAAATAGTCATTTTTGGCATAATTTCGTTTTCTTGTTTAGTGATTCATGGATTACATGACCGTAAAATTTTAGCAGATTCCTCTAATTCATATTTAGATAATTTTAAATTCAAGGTTAAATTGACTTTTTTAAGCTGTCATATATTCTAACACCATAAATTTAACTCCATCGCAGTGTAATATACCGTAATGATAATTCCTCAATGTCATTTGAACCAATCCCTAATTCTTCTTGTAATTCCCGTAACACACAGGCTTTTGCATCGTTTAATTCATAATCTTCAAAATGACCGCCTGCTGAACCAATCCAAACATTATTTACAATTCGTCCACCTTGCCGAAACAAAAGTAATATTCGCTCATCCTTAATTAGATATACACAGGACATATTTCGCAATTTGCCCCTTTATTTTACCATATACACAAGTCCCTCACAAGAAAAAGTTTCTTTTGAAATAAATTGTAAAAGAAATTGTAAAAGAAATGTTCGTATGCTATACTGAACGAAAACAGAGGAATCAAATTATTTGATGCTCTCCATATTGCTTGTGCTGTAGCATCTGATTGTGACTATTTTCTCACAACAGACCGTAAACTTTTGAATGTACCGCAGGATGATATTAGCATAATGAATCCGATTGATTTTATTATAGAAATGGGGGATATGCCGTGACAAAAACAGATACAATAGTTCGTAATGAAGGGATGGAAGCATTGGTTTCCAAACTTGGATATGTAGACGCTGAACGCTTTATTATGTTAATAAGCAGAGAGCCTTTTGATTATACTGAATGGAGACAGAAAAATTTGCGAGAAGATAGTTCTGTTCGTGAGTTGAGTAGTCAAGCCATGAAAATGATTTCGAAATGAGCATTATCGGTAGATTAGCGTGATTGTAAAAGAAATGTTCGTATAGTTATGAAAACACGAAGTTTGATTAAATCTCAGGTTATCAAATTTACAAATTGAGCAGTTTGCATTATTCCCTCACATACGCTATAATACATCCATATTATCATTAAAAACGGAGGATGATATGGCTGGTAAAGGAGCGAAAAACAAAAATTCCGGTGGTGCAGACCGGAGAGTCAAATTAAAGAAAAATATGCGCTGGTCAAAGCTGGTGGATTTACTGATTAATTTTTTGAGCATTTTGATAATGCTGTATGCGGGGGCGTTTGCCATTGCAAAGGAAATCTCGTGGCCGTTTATTTTGATTGTTGCCATTGAGTGTCCATTTTGGATAATTCTTGCCAGAAAACTATTTTGGGAGGACAAACCCATAGTTGGCTGGATTGTGCGAGGCGTGGTTTTGATTGCCGGGTACGTTTTTTTGTCCATTAGCGTTCAACATTGTGTTTACAACCGCTGTTTTCCGTCGGTGGCAAAGGACAATTTTCAGAGTAATTTCACTGAAAATGTCAAGACTGATACGATGGAGTATCAGGACATGGGTGAGATTGCGACGGAGATTAAGGGTGATTATACGGAGTTGAAAGCGGTTATCAGTTACAAGAATACAGAGGATGGCAGCACTGGAACAGAAGAGATGACGATGTATTTTGACCGCCTTAATGGGAAATATTATGAAAGCCTTGATGAGCTGGAGGAATACCGGCAGCAGGTAAAGGATATGAATTTAAATCTAAAATGAAAAAAGGTGTTGACAAAGTGATTTAATCTGCTATAATAAAGAAGTCGCTTTTGTTGACGACTTGGGATCTTAGCTCAGCTGGGAGAGCATCTGCCTTACAAGCAGAGGGTCACAGGTTCGAGCCCTGTAGGTCCCATTCAGATATCACTTATGTGGTGTCTATCATATAAAATGTCAGGATTTTGTGTTCTTGGCACTTTGAATGGCGGGATAGCTCAGTTGGCAAGAGCACACGGTTCATACCCGTGGTGTCGCTGGTTCAAATCCAGTTCCCGCTACTGTGAAAGCCTTGGAGTTGTCCAAGGCTTTTTTGTTCTATAGGAAAGTTCATCCTGCAGAGTAAAAAACACACTGTTTGTTTTAATTAGAAATGAGGGAAAGAGTTATGCGTGTAGGTTTAGGATATGATGTACACCGTCTGGTGCCGGAGAGGGATTTGATTCTGGGTGGTGTGAAGATTGAGCATGAACTGGGTTTGCTGGGACATTCGGATGCGGATGTACTTCTCCATGCCATTATGGATGCGCTGCTTGGTGCGGCGGCACTGGGAGACATCGGCAAACATTTTCCGGATACGGATTCGGAATACAAAGGGATTTTGAGTATCCGTCTGCTGGAGAAGGTTGGCAGTCTCGTCCGGGAGTCCGGATATCAGATAGGAAATATTGACGCCGTTATCATTGCCCAGCGTCCGAAAATGCGGCCGCATATAGAGAAAATGCGGGAAAATATCGCGGCGGCACTGGGCGTGGAAGTGTCACGTATCAGCGTTAAAGCTACGACAGAGGAAGGACTTGGTTTTACCGGAACAGAGGAGGGAATCTCCTCGCAGGCTATTTGCTTATTGACGGAAGAATAGGAAGGATGTCAAAGAAGTCAGGGAACAGCAAAATGGCACCGGCAAACAAAAGCGTGATGAAAATGCACAGAGCTGTCCGTCTTTTTGTCAGAGGGCGGCAGACCGAGATAACAACACCGATACTGATGATGCCGCCTGCCAGCAGATTCAGAGTGGAAACCAGCGGTTCGCTCCAGTGAAGGAAAGAACCAAAAAACTGGATAACCAGAAGAATCCCTGTCAGTGTCAGGGCAGCAGGCAGAGAGTGGTGCAGGACATGGCGGAGGAATCCGTTTTCGGTCACTTCGGTGTGCTGCTCCAGTGTCAGAAGAAAACTGGGGATACCGATAGCGGCGGCTCCGATAAGGCTTAACTGAATGGGGATGAAAGGGTAAGTTCTTCCCATTATCGTGAATAAAAGACAGAGAAGGATGGAATAAATCGTTTTTGTCAGATAGAGGGCGCTGACACGCTCGATATTGGCAATGATTGTTCGTCCTTCTTTTACGATGTTTTTCATGGAGGAAAAGTTCGAGTCCAAAAGCACGATATGAGCACTTTGCTTGGCGGCAGGGGCGCCGTTTGCCATAGCGATACCGCAGTCTGCGTCTTTGAGGGATAACACGTCATTGATTCCGTCTCCCACCATTGCTACAACATTTCCGTTTTTCTGGCAGGCGTGGACAAGGGACTGTTTCATCTCCGGCGACACTCTTCCGAAAACGGTGTAATCATTTACGATATCCGTTAGCTGTTTTTCGTCCTGCGGCAGCGTATTGGCATTGATACAGCGGTCTGCTCCGGGTACGCCGGCTCGGATACCGACAGAAGATACTGTGGCGGCATTGTCGCCCGATATGATTTTTACCTCTACGCCCTGCCCGGCAAAAAATTCAAATGTTTTCGCAGCGTCCTCCTTGATACAGTCGGACAGAAGAATGAGAGCCATGGGATAAGTCTGTTCTAACTGCTCCGGGGACGGGGCGAGAGTCTGGCAGGAGGCGAGTAAAAGGACACGAAAACCCTTGGCGGCGTAGGATTGTGCAGTGGTGAGTATTTCCTTGTCCCGGCAGAGAAAATCCGGCGCCCCCAGTACATAACTTCCCCTTTCTTCGAACGTCACACCCATAAACTTCCGGCTGGAATTAAACGGTATTTTTTCGGTTACAACGTCATAATATGACGTTGTAAAATATTCTTTCAGTGCGTCGGCGGTTGCATTACTGTCTTGAAAGGCGGAGGAAATATCGTGAACAAGCTGACCGATTTCGTCTGCTTTGCTGTTGTATATGGGCAGTACCTTTTCTACTTTCAGTTCCCCTGTTGTTATCGTTCCGGTTTTGTCAAGGCAAAGCACATTCGTTCTCGCCAGAGCCTCAATTGCCTCCATCTCCTGCACCAGTGCATTTTTTCTGGCAAGCCGCCCCACGCCAAGGATAAAAGAAACGCTTGTCAAAAGCACTAATCCCTCCGGAATCATTCCCAGCACACCGGCTACGGTACTCACAAGGGCGTCCGAAATTGTTTCTCCGACACGATACCGCTGTACACAGAATAAAGCGATTCCGATAGGAAGAATGGCGTAACTGACATAGCGTATAATCCGTTTGATGGCGTCCTGCATTTCCGAGGAGGCACGTTTTTTTGTCTGTGCCTTCTTCACAAGCTGCGTGGCATAATTGTCATCTCCGGTGTGGATAATCTCGCCAATGCCGGAGCCGGACACGATAAAGCTGCCGGAGTACAGCGTATCACCGGGCTTTTTTGGTACCAGTGCAGATTCTCCGGTCAGCAAAGACTCGTTGACCTCCATGGAATCTGACTCCCGGACAATCGAATCAGCCACGATTTGGTCTCCCGCAGAAAACTGTATCAAGTCAGAAATTTGCAAATTTTTAATATCGATTTCTTCAATCCGGTCTCCCTTAATTCGTCTGGCTTTGTCTGTCGTCAGAACGGAAAGGGCGTCAATCAGTTTTTTTACCTTTAATTCTTGAATGATACCGATGAGGGAATTGGAGATAACGATACCGAGAAATAGCATATTTTTATATTGTCCGGACAAAACGACAAGGCCTGCAAGAATAAGGTTCAGCAGGTTGAAATAAGTGATTGTGTGAGAACGTATAATCTGTAATGCAGATTTGGAAACAGGTTGTTTTTTCACGATTCCTTTTGTACTCCTTTTACAATAAAACAGTTGACATCTTGTTGTAGTTTTGGTAAAATGTTTATTCGTAAGGCAACTTACGGAGTGCTGTTATAGCTCAGGTGGTAGAGCGTCGCCTTGGTAAGGCGGAGGTCACGGGTTCAAATCCCGTTAACAGCTTTTTCTAATTTCTTTTTTGCCCGCTGAAGGGCGTTGTCTACAGACTTTGCCGGCTTGCCCAAAAGTTTGGCAATCTGCTGATAATTATTTCCATCAATGTAAAGCTGAACGACGGACTGCTCAAAGGAACTCAGGTGTTCTTCCATAGCTTTCTCTAAGTGCGTCACATTTTCCTGGTCAATTAAAATGTCTTCGGGATTGATTAACTCCAAAGGCTGCAGTGTGTCTGCCAAAGTCTGGGTGGAACTGCTGTCCCTGGTTTCCGTAGGCGAGTACAAGGAAATATAACTGTTTAAGGGAGAGTTTTTTAAGCGGTTCGCACCTTTGATGACGTTGTAGAGCTGGTGTTCAATACACGTTCCGGCAAACCGGGCAAAAGAACTGGAGCTTTCGTGATTTCCGTCGTATTCCCGGATTGCCTTGTATAGAGCAATCATTCCCTCTTGGATTAAATCATCGTTTTCGCCGCCGATAAGAAACAACGTTCTGGCTTTTTTTCGTACCAGCGGTTTGTATTTTTCCAAAAGAAAATCGGTGGCAGCGTCTTCACCCTTCCGGCTGAAGACGAGAATTTCATTATCCGTATAGTGAGAATAATCGTGGCTCATAATTACCTCCCATTATTCAGGCGTTGGCGGACAATCTCATAAGCGAGAACCCCCGCAGCTACAGACGCATTGAGAGAATCAATGTCCCCCGCCATAGGGATGGAGGCGATATAATCACAATGCTCCTTCACAAGACGGCTCACGCCGCTTCCCTCGTTTCCTATGACAAGACCGATGGAGCCGGTGAGATTGTGGCGGTACATCACTTCCCCGTCCATATCAGCACAGGCGAACCACATTCCCCGTTCCTTTAACTCCTCCATTGTGGTGACCAGATTCGTCACTTTGGCAACAGGCGTGTAGTGGATGGCTCCGGCGGACGCCTTCACTACAGTGGCGGTTAGTCCCACTGCCCGCCTTTTGGGAATGATGACACCATGTGCGCCGGACAGATTGGCTGTCCGTATAATGGCACCCAGATTGTGAGGATCCTCGATTCCATCCAGTAAAAAGAAAAAGGGAGCCTCACCCCGCTTTTCTGCCAAAGCAAACATATCCTCAATTTCGCTGTAGCGGAAAGCGGACACGCTGGCAATGACGCCTTGATGGTGTCCGGTTTCGCTCATGCGGTCCAGACGTTCCTTTGGCACAAAATCGACCATGGTTCCGTTCTTTTTTGCCTCTCGCAGAATGGAGAGCACCGGACCATCCTTGCAGCCCTTTTGCACAAAGAGACGCTCAATCAACTGTCCTGCCCGGAATGCCTCCAGCACACTGTGGCGTCCCTCAATGCGGGACGCATTATTTTCATCTATTGGTTGGTTCGTGTTTTGCGATTCTTTCATAAATTTCTCCTATATCGTAATATCCAGTTTCTCCATTGCTTGTTTCAAAAGCCGGACGGCGCGGGAAGAATTGCCCGTCAGATACAGATAGCCAAACAGTGCCTCAAGCCCGGTGGCGTTGCGGTAATCGTGGATATCTGCGTGTTTTGCAACCGAGGACGTCTTTGCGTTTCTTCCATGGCGGTAAGCCGCCATTTCCTCCTCCGAGAGTTCCTCCAGCATTGTCTGTACCAGCTCTGCCTGTGCTTTTGCATTTACAAGACCGCTGGCGCGAGAGTGAAGATTTTTCACAGGTCCGCCGACATTCTCAATAATCAGGGTGCGGATAATGATTTCATAAACAGCGTCCCCCAGATAAGCGAGTTTCAATGGCGAATAGCTGCGGATGTCCGCCACTTCGGATGGGAAAATCTCGTGAATTTCTTCTATCAAATTTTTTGCTTGATTCATATTGTGTTCTTCCTTATGTATAGTTAAAGACGGTCAGGCTCGTCCTTTTCGGGAACGGCGACGGTGTTTCTTTGTTTTCAGTTCGGATATTTCAGCGGCGGCAGCCTCTTGTCTCGCTTTTTGGAAACTGCGAATTGTCTCGTCCAGTTCGCGGTAACGCTTTTCGTCTGCCTCCTCTTTTTCGCGAAAGAGGTAATCCAGCTCCTTGTTGACACGAGTGGTAACGTCCTCGGCAATGTCAGAGGTCAGCTCCTGCGAATTGTCCCGGATGGCGTCGCTGACAATTCTTCCGAGAATCTGCTTGAATTGTTCCATTTTATTGTCTTCTTCAACTGAAACAGCAGGAACCGGAGAGGCAGTCAGGCGAGTGCTGTCCACCGGATACTGAATAATCTGGCGGCTGCCGCATTTCTGCTGAATCTCCTTTAGGGGCAATCCTTCTTCCTTCCACTGTATAATCTGCCGGAACAGTTGAAGTTCCTCCGGTCCATAAACCCGGTGGCCCATATTGTTGCGGGGAATATGGAGATATAACTCCTCCTCCCAGTAGCGAAGGACATGATTCTCTACGTGAAGTTCCTTTGCTGCCTCGGATATTGAATAATGTATTTTGTTCATAACAGTACCTCCTATAATATTTTTCACTATTACTGTTCGTGGAGTTTACAGGATGGTTATGCACCTGCAACCCTCTGAACAGTAGTATACCATGAGAAAAATATCGAATTATGGGAGATACAAATTTATTCATAAAATCATGCGACAAAATAAACCATAATTCACGATTCTTTGATGTATTCCAAATTCGCAAATTTGGTGTACTGTCCCAGCCATTTCAATTCTACCGTACAAGTAGGACCGTTACGCTGTTTGCCGATAATTAATTCGGTAATGCCCTTTTTCGTAGAGGCGTCTTTGTTGTAGTATTCGTCACGATAAAGGAACATAACCACGTCGGCATCCTGCTCAATCGCCCCGGATTCTCGGAGGTCTGACAGAATCGGACGTTTGTCCTCTCGTTTTTCCACCTCTCGGCTCAACTGGGATAAGGCGATTACCGGACAGCTCAGTTCCCTCGCCAGTGCTTTCAGCGAACGGGAAATATCGGAGATTTCCTGCTGTCTGGAAATGTTCCGGTTTCCGCTTCCGCCCGACATCAACTGTAAGTAATCAATGATAATCAGCCCCAGTCCTTTGTCCATCTTGATTTTGCGGCATTTGGATCGAAGTTCATTGATGGTAATTCCCGGCGTGTCGTCAATCACAAGTGCAGACTCACCGAGAACAATGGAACTCTCTGTGATTTTCGCCCATTCGTCATCCTCCAGCGTTCCGGTACGGATATGCTGGGAATCCACTTTTGAATTCATGGAAATCAAACGCTTTGCCAACTGGATTTTAGACATCTCCAGACTGAAAATAGCGGTGGGAATCTGGTTTTTCATGGCGACAAATTCTGCAATGTTCAAGGCAAAAGCCGTCTTTCCCATGGACGGTCTGGCGGCAATCAAAATCAAATCCGAGGGCTGTAATCCGGCGGTGCGGTAATCCAAATCCCGAAATCCGGTGGATATCCCGGTGACGGAACCGGAGCTGCTGGCGGCACTGCGGATATTTTCCAAGGTTTCAAGAGCGACTTTGTTAATCGGCGTGAAATCCTCGGAGGTTGTCCGTCCCTGTACAATGTCAAAGATAGAACGCTCGGTGTCATTTATCAATTCGTCAAGATTGCCGGAGTCCTGATAACAGCGGTTGGTAATGTCTTCTGACGCCCGAATCAGAGAACGCAGAAAAGACTTCTCCTCCACAATGTCTGCGTAATATTTCACATTGGCAGAAGTGGGAACGGAATTTAGGATGTTGCTGATAAATTCTATACTGCTGACCTCTTCGCCAACGTTCATTTCCCGCATTTTCTCTGAGAGAGTGACCAAATCCACCGGACGTCCCTGTTGGTATAACTCGACAATGGCAGAGAAAAGTGTGCGGAAACGTGCATTGTAAAAATCATCCGCATGGAGCTTTTCGGACGCCACAACGACAGCCTCGTGGTCCATCAGCATAGAACCGATGACAGACTGCTCCGCCTCCGGGTTATTTGGCATTGTTCTCTTGATTACTACTTCTTCTATCATGTATTAATTTCCTTTGACGATAACTTTTAACTCTGTTGTTACTTTTGGATGAAGTTTAATGGAGACCACGTAAGTGCCTATGCTTTTAATCGGCTCCTTCAACTGCATTTTCTTTTTATCCAGTTCGTAGTTTAACTGCTCCTTGGCGGCAGCAGCGATTTCCTTTGTCGATACGGAGCCAAATACTTTTCCGTCTTTTCCAGTCTTAATGGACAATTCAATCGACTTCGTCTGAATCTCCTCTGCGAATTTCTTAGCGGCTGCCAGATTTTCGGCAGCAACCTTGTCATCATTCTGCTTGTGGAGTTTCAGGTCATTCAGATTTTTTGGTGTCGCCTCGATACCGAGCTTTTTCTTTAAGATAAAGTTCCGGGCGTAACCATCATTTACGTCAACAATCTGGTCCTTCTTGCCGAGAGATTTTACATCTTCCAATAAAATTACTTTCATTCTATGTCACCTTCTTCTTTCATTTTAATAAGAACTTGCTTTAATTGATTGGCGGCGTCCGTCAGCGTACAGTTGGACAACTGAGCACCGGCGCAGGAAATGTGGCCGCCCCCGCCCAGTTTTTCCATGACAACTTGTACATTCAGCTCATCAATGGAACGGGCGCTGATATATATTTTATCATTGTAAGAGGTCA
Organism: uncultured Eubacterium sp.; assembly: GCA_964518785.1. Taxonomy (GTDB): domain Bacteria; phylum Bacillota; class Clostridia; order Lachnospirales; family Lachnospiraceae; genus Eubacterium_F. The sequence continues at coordinate 3,194 of CAZFHT010000052.1, read as the reverse complement.
AAACAAACGTTGCTTTCATGCCGTTGATATCCAAAAGGTCATCGGCAATCTTTGCTCCCACAATGGTGGGAGAGGCACACTGGTTTGCATTACAAGGGGCAATGGCGTAGGAGTCCATAAATAATTCTGTATTCTGAATCGCCTCTGCCCGCACTTTATACTCAGAAATATCGGAACGGAACATTTTACGGATACGCAAAATGTCAGCACCATTCCGGCGTAAAAATGCTACTGCCTCGAACGTGCGGACACCCGGTTTGTTCATAAAGTTGTTGGTGTCCACCATAATGCCCGAATAAAGGGCGTCTGCCTCCAGTGCCTTCAGGTGAATCTCATCCCCTACATACTGCAAAATTTCAGCCACCATTTCACAGGCAGATGAGGCAAAAGGCTCAATGTAAGACAGCGTAGGGTTTTCAAAGGATTCTCCGGTCTGTCGGTGGTGGTCAATAACGACAAGGGAGGACACCATTGGCAGCAACTCCGGTGCGTCTGTGTAGGACGGGCGGTTTACGTCTACCACAATCAGCAGAACGCCATGTCCGTTCCCGATAAAATCAGTAAGTTCTTCACTCTTTGCAAATAAATTTTCCGGATATTCCTTATTTCCCCGGAACAACTCCAGCAGTGGCGCCAGAGAACTCGTTACCTGATTCACGACAATTTTTGTCGGCTTGTCAAATGTTTTGGCAATGCGGTAAATACCGATGGCACTTCCGATGGCGTCCACATCCGGGAGAGAATGTCCCATAATGACAATGCGGTCTGCCGCCTCGATGGATTCCCGAAGGGCATGAGCCTTGACACGAGCCTTTACTCGTGTATTCTTCTCCTGTTGGACACTCTTTCCGCCATAATACAAAATGTTGTCCTCGGACTTGATGACAACTTGGTCGCCGCCTCGTGCCAGTGCTAAATCAATGGCACTGCGGGAATATTCCTGCCGTTTCATAAAGGTAGGTGCCTGCGTACCGATTCCCATACTGATTGTGACAGAAACATCCTCTACCGAATTGATGTTCCTTACTTCATCAAGGAGAGAGAATTTATTCTCCTGCAATGTTGCCAGATATTTGTGCTGGAACATAAAGATATATTTGTCTTTTTCTAATTTTCGGATAACCGCATCAATTTTCAGCATATATTTCGTGATTTTCCGGTCCACAAGGGCAGACAAAAGCGAGCGTCTCACATCATCCAACGTGGACAAGGTTTCCTCGTAGTTGTCAATATAAAGAAGACCGATGTCAAGTCGTTGGTCGTAATTTTCCTTAATACAGTGGACAATTTCCGTCTCGTCATAGATAAAAACGGCGTAGAGCGTGTCGCCAATGCCGATTTCCCCGGCACTTTGCTGTACCTCAGCAGGAGCCTTGTCCACGTCAACCCGCTGGAGAACCGCTTTGTAATAAATGTCCCCTACATGAAAATGCATTTCTCCGTTTTTCTCTGTCGTTTCCGGAAATGCATTCTCGGTCAGTGGAGGAATGGCGTCACTGATGATATATTTCTTCGGTAACTTGCCGGAAAATAATTTTCGAAATTGTTTGTTTTCCCAGATACACCGTCTGTCCGGTCCGAGGATGGCAACCGGAACATCCAGCTCCGTAGCTACCCGGTTCAGCGTGACATGAAACCGCATGGCGTAGTCCACCAAGTCATGCAACAGAGCACCTCTTTTAAAAAAGTACAAAATTACGGCAATCAGTAAATATAAAACGACATATCCACTCATAATAAAACCAGCTTTTATGTTTACCGTAAAAATCTGTATATTCATGACAATAAGAAGTATACCAAGCAATAACGGCCATCTGAGGTATGATTGCAAAGTCCCCCGTATCTTATTTTGCGTCAATTTTAACACCTCCATGATGTTGTTCCCAATAGTAGGGCAATTTACCCAATGGTATTATAGCATGAATTATCCGGGTTTACAAATCAAAGTTGAAATTCTGCGTCGAATCGTGTATGATAACAACAGGGATAGATAGATTGGAGGAGTGGTGAAATTGATGAGATGTAAAAAGTGTGGAACAGAATTGAGAAATGACGATGAATTCTGTTATTCTTGTGGGCGGCGTACCACAGTGTTCCAACGCTTATTTGCCAGTAAGGCAGTTATAGGAAGTGGAATCGCTATTATCGTTGTGATTATAGCGACGATTTTGACATGGATGATTATGAGCGGCAGACTGGATGTTACTGCTTTAAAAACGAAAGTAAAAAATATACAGACAAAAAAAGAGACGGTCGTTGTTGGCGACAAAGAAGATAAGAACGTTACCGGAGCAGCGGCAACTGCGACGGAGAACGGAACGCCGACTCCGGAGCCTTCGGCTGCCGGAACGACAGGGGAAGATAATAAGACGGTCAGCGGAACAGCGGTAGCCGGGGACAGCGGGGCTGCTACCGGGACGGCTGTTACCGTTGCGCTTGGTGATGTCACAGATACAGAAAAGGTGCAGATGAAAAAGCTGACTGCCCGCATGAAACCATTTTTGGCGTATTGTGCGTCCTATTATGAAAATAATCGTCATCCATTTAAATGGGATGATGTTTCGGCAACTACGATGGCGATGTACAATCTTTATTTTTTGGATAAAACGGTGAAATACGGTGTGCCGTATAAAACGATACAAAAGAAAACGAAAAAAGAGGTTGCTGACCTCTTTGGGGACAATGCCAAATATAACTTCACCTATGGCGGCTATTTCCCGGATTACGTTTTTGTGAAATCCGGCAGCACTGTTGTTTACAATGCCGTTTCCATCCGGGGCAAAACGTACAGCATGAAGGTGGATAAGATTCTTCATTATAAGGAAGGAAAATATCGGGTGATTGTCAGTGCCGGACTGGTTTCCGAGACGAATAAGGCGAATAAAGGTTACGTTCAAAAATATACCGTTTACGTGGAAAAAGATGACGAGGCGAAATACGGTTACGTCATTCGAAAAGTAAAACTGTATGAGAAAAAAGATGGCAAGCTGTAGAGTTTGTCAGATTTGTCCTTGCTTTTTGCGATGCACTGTGTTACAATGAGAATTCGTAATGTAAAAAACCATATTATCCTTGTTCTTTCGGTCGTTCCGAAAGAGCCAGAGACCAAAAGGAGGTGCAAGCAACTATGAACAAGTATGAATTAGCTTTAGTTGTTAGTGCAAAAGTTGAGGACGAAGTAAGAAATGCCACCG
>CAZFHT010000051.1:0-13455 GCA_964518785.1 uncultured Eubacterium sp. | reverse complement strand
GTTACCGGTATTGCCTTGGATGACGAAGATATGATTATTGGTTACAAATTTGTAAGTCTTGGTAAAATGACTGACTTCATCAAAAAGGGTGATGACCCGAACACTGCATACGAAAAAGCGTGTGGTCAGTATGGCCGCGTGGATGACGCAGTAAAAATCATTGATCCTAGAACTGATGAAGTGATTAAATAAATAGAGGAGGAAAGAGATAATGGCATTATTTGAATCATATGAAAGAAGAATTGATAAAATCAATGGCGTATTAGCTGAATATGGTATCTCCTCTATCGAAGAGGCAGAGAAAATTACGAAGGACGCCGGCTTGAACGTATATGACCAGATTAAAGGAATTCAGCCGATTTGTTTTGAGAATGCGTGTTGGGCTTACACAGTAGGTGCTGCCATTGCAATCAAAAAAGGATGTAGAAAAGCAGCGGATGCGGCTGCTGCAATCGGTATTGGTTTGCAGGCATTTTGTATTCCGGGTTCGGTAGCAGATACAAGAAAAGTAGGTCTTGGACATGGAAATCTTGGAAAGATGCTGCTGGAGGAGGAGACAGAATGTTTCTGTTTCTTAGCAGGTCATGAATCTTTTGCTGCTGCGGAGGGAGCAATCGGTATCGCTGAGAAAGCAAATAAAGTTCGTAAAAAACCACTTCGTGTTATTTTGAATGGTCTTGGAAAAGACGCTGCACAGATTATTTCCCGTATCAACGGATTTACATTTGTTGAGACAGAGTATGACCCATATAAAAACGAAGTAAAAGAAGTATTCAGAAAATCCTATTCGGACGGACTTCGTGCAAAGGTTAATTGCTATGGTGCAAACGATGTATGCGAAGGCGTAGCAATCATGCACAAAGAGGGTGTTGACGTTTCCATCACTGGAAACTCGACAAATCCGACACGTTTCCAGCATCCGGTAGCAGGTACATACAAGAAGGAATGTATCGAGCAGGGTAAGAAATACTTCTCCGTAGCGTCCGGTGGCGGTACAGGCCGTACCCTTCATCCGGATAACATGGCTGCCGGCCCGGCATCCTATGGTATGACAGATACATTGGGACGTATGCACAGTGACGCACAGTTCGCAGGTTCTTCTTCCGTTCCGGCTCACGTAGAAATGATGGGCTTGATTGGTGCAGGTAATAACCCAATGGTTGGAATGACAGTTGCTGTTGCCGTTTCGATTGAAGAGGCAGCGAATGCTGGCAAATTCTAATCGTTTACTGGTAATTGAATAGATAAAAAATGTAAGAAGTACCGTAGTTCTGAGGAATTGCGGTACTTTTGATAAATCAGCATAAAGTAACTTTAAACGATGTACGTTAATTTAAAGTTCACTTTTAGAAAGAAGGTGTCATAATGCCAGCATTACAAACACAGCCGGAGATAATCACGCTGGAGCAGTACGAATCTTTCTCGGAAGAACAAAGAGTAGAAGTTTTTGAGGGAATTGTCTATGCAATGGCAAGTCCGTCACAGATTCATCAGACACTCCTTACCGAGCTGCTTGTTGCACTGCGAAACTATATTAAGGGCAAAAATGGAAGTTGCTCTGTTTTTCCGGCACCATTTGATGTGAAATTAAATGACAGCCCGCTTACTATTGTACAGCCTGACCTTATGATTGTATGTGATAAGGATAAGCTGGACGGAAAACGCTGCAATGGTGCTCCGGACTTTATTATCGAAATTGTTTCACCCGGAAATCCGGCAGATGATTATATTCGTAAACTTTACTACTACAAAAATGCCGGAGTGCGTGAGTATTGGATTGTGGACCCTCGCCGTAAGACAGTGACGGTCAATTATTTTGAGGGGAATATGCTGGATGTTCAGTATTCCTTTGAATCTACGATTAAAGTAAATATTTATGATGATTTATATATAAACTTTCCTGATATTGTAGAATAATAAGCGTCAGAGATTTACGATACCGTAAAAAGGACATAAAAGACTACATGAGAGATAATTTCATGAAGTTTTTCATGTCCTTTTTTTATCATTGAAACACTAGTACAGTTTTCTATTTCAGGTCAAAGGTGGAAAAATCAATGAACAGGTCCTCGTAAATATTGACTTTAATTTTGTCTTGAAAGGTGTAAGCGTCCGCCATAAAATGTCCTTGTTCAAGGCAGTACACGAACACGCTTGCTTTAGCCGGGTCTACAATCCAGTATTCCTTTACCCCTGCGTCTGCATATAAGTTTAACTTTAAAATATAGTCACGATTGGAATTACTGGGGGAGGTGATTTCAATAATCCAATCCGGTGCTCCGGTACAGCCTCGTTCGGTTAGCTTGCTCTGGTCACAAATGACACTGATGTCCGGCTCTACTATCGTTTTTCTATCCTCTCTCAGTTTGACGGCAAATGGGGCAGGATAGACATGACAAGAACCGCTTTTTGATTTGATATATGTGTTTATGGTTGTGTATAATTCACCAAGTATGGTCTGATGGATTCTGGACGGTGCCGCCTGATTGTAGACAAGAGTACCATCAATCAGTTCAGCCCGGACATTTTCCGGCAAATTATAATAATCGGATTCTGTTTGAACTTTTGGTTTTGCTAGTGGCATTTATAAGCCCCCTTTCCTTTGCTTATAACTTGAGTATATTTTAAAAAGAGGGAGAAAGCAAGAAAAAATTAGTTTTTGGGATAAGGAGTGTGATTGATTGTCAGAGATTGTTGTGAATAAAAAAGGGAAAAAGGTTGTAGAGATAGATACAGAATGTTATCGGAAAAAATGTGTTTCAGGGCATAATGATGTTGAATTAAATTTTTCATGCTTTACGAACCTAGTGGAATATTGTAGAATAGAAATGGCAATATGATACAATGAAACTGCGGTTTGATGATAATACAAGGTAAGGATAATTAATAAATTCCGAGAGTAAGGTAAGCACATATATTTCTTGTTTAGAAGGAGTGGTTACATGGACATTAGTGTAATGCAGAAAATGTTGAATATAGGGGAAAATGTAGCGATAGAGTTTAAACGCTGTGGAAATGGAATTGAAACTGATGTGTACGAGAGTGTATGTTCTTTCCTAAATCGTTTTGGAGGGGATTTGTTCATGGGGATTCTTGATGATGGCAGAGTGATTGGCGTACCTTCAAAAGCCGCACAGGACATGATTAAGAATTTTATAAGCGTAATTGGAAATCCGGCTTTATTTACCCCAACAATTTACCTTGTGCCGGAGATTATAGAATATGAAGGACATTCCGTAGTTCACGTGCATGTTCCACCTAGTGCAGAGGTTCACAGTTATAAAAAAGTGATTTATGACCGTGTGGAGGATGCGGATGTAAAAGTAACTGCTACAAGTCAGATTGCAGCCATGTATATAAGAAAACAGAATATCTATACCGAAAAAAAGATTTATCCATATGTTAAGGAGGAAGATTTACGATTGGATTTGTTGACAAGACTTCGAAAAATGGCATCAAATAATGCTATGGGCAGCCATCCGTGGAATGGCATGGATGATATCCAACTGTTGAAGAGTGCTGGATTGTATGGAATAGACAGAGTAACTGGCGAACGGGGGTATAATCTGGCAGCAGTTATGTTGCTTGGAAAAAATGATGTGATTATGGATGTTGCACCTGCCTATGTTACAGATGCATTGGTTCGGAAAGTAAATGTAGACCGTTATGATGACCGGGAAATCATAAAAACAAATCTGATTGAAAGTTATGAACTGCTTATGCAGTTTGCCAGAAAGCATTTGCCGGATAAATTTTATGTAGAAGGAGACCAGAGAAAGAGTTTAAGAGATATAATCACTCGTGAAATGTTGGTTAATAACTTGATTCATCGTGAATTTTCAAGTCCGTATGTTGCAAAGTTTATCATTGAGAAGGATAAAATGTATGTGGAAAATGCAAACCGGGCGGTAAGTGACGGAATAATTACTCCGGAAAATCTGGAACCGAATCCTAAAAATCCTATTATAGCTTCATTTTTCAGAAACATAGGATATTCGGACCAGCTTGGCTCAGGGGTGAGAAATTTGTTTAAGTATACGAAATTTTATTCTGGGCAGGAACCTATATTTAGGGAAGGAGATATTTTTAGAATTGTTGTTCCTTTGGATGACGATTATTCGTATGATTTTGGAAATACAAAACATAAAAGTGCCGATAAAGTGCCGATAAGTGCCGATAAAATGCCGATAAATGAGAATAATTGTTATACAGACCAACAGATGGAAATTTTAGAATATGCAGCTAAAAATGGAAAGATTACTTCAAAGGAGGCTGAATCCATTCTACATGTAAAGCAAAGGAGAGCAAGGGATATTTTATGCAAACTTGTAAATGATGGAGTGCTAAATAAAGTCGGAACATATAAGAGTACCATTTATGTTATGAGGGAAATCAAACAATAAATAAAGAAAATTTTGGAGGCAGGTCATGATTAGAAGACGGAATGATATTAGAGTAAGAAATGTTGAAAATGCTCAAGGTGGTGATGGAACAGTCACATTTTATGACTGGCTGCTGCCTGAAGAGGCAGCGGGACATGGCAAGACATTTTCCAGACTGGTTATTCCACCGGGTGCATCGATAGGTTATCACGAGCATAGTGGAGAGTTCGAGGCGTATATCGTCATTTTCGGTGAGGCAACTGTGGATGACAACGGAACAGAGGTCATACTTCACGAGGGTGATGTGAATATATGCAAAGACGGTCAGGGACATGGAACGAAGAATAATTCTGATGAGGATTTAGTGTTGATGGCTTTGATTATGAATACTTTGGAGAGCTGAGTCAGGCAAGGAGGAATTGATATCTATGGATTCTGAATCAAACGAAAAATACTTGTACTGTATTCAATGCAATGATTGGACATGGCAAAATTACAGAGGAGATGCGATAGATGGACAAAAAGCATACGTGTGCAGTGAATGTGCGTGCTTAAATACTGATCCTGACGAATGATTGCGATAGATTTAATATGTTGTTGGATAAAGAGGTGTGCAGAATGAAATTTGAACATTCTAATTGTATTGTCGTATTTGACAGAAATAAAGAAAAATTGCTTTTTTGCAAGAGAGCGAAGCCGCCATACAAGGACTTGTTGAATTTTGTTGGTGGCAAGCTCGAGCCGGGTGAGTCAAGCGAAAATGCTGCCTACAGAGAACTGTATGAGGAAACCGGTATTTCCCGAAAAGACATAAAATTACATAGACTGATGGATATGACGTATTATCAGCAAAAATTTGTGCTGGAAATATATGTCGGTATTCTAAATGGTGATGTACAGCTTGTAGAAGAAGTCAATTCCTTGGAATGGATTGATGGAGAGGATAATTTTGCAGACTCCAAGAGATATGCCGGAGATAAAAACATTGCACATATCGTTGAAGTCGCAAAACGGTTTGATTGGAACATTTCTGATATTAATCGGTGTTTGGACGAAGGATTTTTTGTAGGTGTTGACGGGTGTAAGGGTGGCTGGGTAGCTGCTGTAATCAATCACAGGGAACTTCAATTATACAAATATGCGGACTTCTCGGAAATGGTTTATGACAATGAGCGTTTTGATGGTATGCTTGTAGATATGGCGATTGGATTGCCGAGTAATATAGAGCAATATAATAAGAGACCGGATGGAATGGCAAGGAGCTTGCTCAAACCCAGAACTTCAACCGTTTTTGCCGTTCCTACAAGGCAATCTGTATATGAGTTTACAAAAGAAAAGCAGAGAGAAGCTAACGTATCCGCTATCGGGAAAGGATTATCCTCGCAGACGATAGCCATAATTCCGAAAATGAGAGAGGTGGATACATTTTTGTTGGAAAACAGAAAGTTCGTAAATGTCATTCGAGAGAGCCACCCGGAAGTGTGCTTTGCGCAATTGAATAACGGGGTTCTCCTGACCAATAAGTCGAAACAGGAAGGAATCGCTGACAGAGTTCAAGTGTTATCCATGTTTTTGCAGGACGTATCAGAGGATTTTGTGAGAGCCTCAGCGAAATCATTAGGCTGCAAGCCTGACGATTTGTTAGATGCAATCTGTCTTGCAATTACAGCGAATCTCGATTCACAAGGGAAGACAGAGGTTATACCGGAGATGCCTTCTGTGGATGATAAAGGGATTATCATGCAAATGGTTATTCCCAAAATGTAAAGCATATATGAAAAAACTTGCCCTTTCTTTTTGATTGTGATAAAATCACTGTGAGATAGCAATGTTTAAAAGAAGAGAGATGGGCGGCGATATCAATGCTGCCTGCGGTCGGTTACGGAAGAAATTTTTGGGCAGGACCGATATCAATCCAGAGGAGGTCAAACTGTGAATACATTTTCTATAACAGATACAGGACGCTTGCGGACCAGTAATCAGGACCAAGTGTTTTGTGGAGAAAATGAAATTGGAAGTTTCCCGAATCTGTTTCTTGTGGCTGATGGAATGGGTGGTCATAAAGCAGGTGATACCGCATCAAAGATGTGTGTGGAGGCTGTTGTAGACCAGATTCGTCTGTCGAAAAAAAAGACTCCGGTAAGTGTATTTGAGGAGGCAGTTAAACGTGCCAACCGGAGAATTTATGATGTGGCACAGGAGCATTTCGAACTTCAGGGGATGGGAACAACCCTTGTGGGAACAACGATAGCACAAGATACGGCATTTATTGTTAATGTAGGAGATTCCCGTCTGTATCATCTGAGGGATGAACTGCGGCAGATTACGGTGGACCACTCCCTTGTGGAGGAAATGGTTCAATCGGGAGAAATCCAGAAAGAGGAAATGCGTACACATCCGAATAAAAATATTATTACACGCGCTCTGGGAACCAACGCTCATGTCCGGACGGACTGTTTTGAAATTGAGGTAAAAACGGGGGACGTGCTTTTGTTGTGTTCAGATGGTTTGACAAATATGCTTGAAGATTATCAAATTGAGACAATTTTGCGTGAAAATTCAGATAGTATGGAGCAAGCAGGAAAAGATTTAGTAAATCAGGCCAATGAGGCAGGTGGAAAAGACAATATCAGCGTTATATTGATTCAGATATAGGCAATTGGAGGAAAAAAATGATTAGCATCGGAACTTTGATAGGAAACCGTTACGAGGTAATTGAAAAAGTCGGTGCCGGCGGCATGGCGAATGTGTATCGTGCCAAAGACCATCGGTTGAACCGTTTTGTTGCAGTTAAAGTATTAAAAAATGAATACAGTGAGGATACGAAGTTTGTAACTAAATTCCGACAGGAGGCACAGGCGGTAGCCTGCCTGTCCCACCCGAACATTGTAGGTGTTTATGATGTAGGGGAAGAAGATGGCATGTATTATATTGTCATGGAATTTGTTGACGGTATTACGTTAAAGAAATACATTGAGAAAAAAGGCAAATTATCTGTCCGGGAATCGGTTGGAATCAGCTTGCAGATTGCCAGCGGTCTTGAGGCGGCACACAGCAATAATATTATTCATCGGGACATTAAGCCGCAGAACATATTGATTTCCAAGGATGGAACAGCGAAGGTTACGGACTTCGGCATTGCCAAGGCAGCAAGTTCTAATACGATTACTGCCAACGCCATGGGTTCGGTGCATTATATTTCGCCGGAGCAGGCAAGAGGCGGTTTTAGTGATGAAAAGAGCGATATTTATTCGCTTGGTGTCAGTATGTACGAAATGCTCAGCGGCACCCTTCCATTTTCGGGGGAGAGTGCAGTGGCGGTCGCACTGGCACACATTCAGGAGGATGCTGCACCTTTGGCGGCGATTGACGGCACGATACCAAAGGGCTTGAGCAATATTGTGGCAAAGTGCATGCAGAAAAAGACAGAACTGCGATACCCTACCGCAGCAGACCTGATTGCAGATATGAAGATGTTTTTGCAGGATCCTGCCGGGGAGTATGGAATTATTAAGCCCCTTTATGAAGGAACGGAGACAATTTTTATTCCGAATGACGTGACAAAGGCAGCCGCACAGGAGAAGGAGAAGGAGACCGAGAACGAGGTGCCTTCCGATGATGAATCCGATTCCTCCGAGGGCGATGTGGACCCAAAGCTGGAGAAAGCACTGGTAATCGGCAGTATTGTAGTGGCTTGCATTATTGCTGTTATCGTTATTTTTGCACTTGGCAAGGTGTTTGGTTTGTGGGGCGGCAGCAGTAATATTGCATCGTCGACGCCTACCCCTCAGACGACCGAAACAGCGGCATCTCCAAGTCCGACTACGGCAGAAACCGGACAGACAAAAGTACCGGAGGTAAAGAACCTCAGCAAAGACGCTGCCATTGTTGAGTTGGATAATAACAAATTGCAGTATAAGTTTACAGAGCAGGAATCTGATACGGTAGAATCCGGAAAAGTAATCGGCACAAATCCGGAGGAAGGCTCTACTGTAGAGGAAAATACACAGATTGAAGTATATATCAGTTCGGGACCGAAGAAGGTCAGCCTTACAAATGTGACGTATTATTCCGAGGATGAGGCTACAACAACACTGGAAAATGCAGGCTTTAAAGTAAAGACCGGCTCTGCTGTTTACAGTGATTCTGTACCGGAGGGACAGGTTGCATATACCGATCCGAAGGCAAACGCTAAAGTGCTGCCGGGAGCTACGGTGACACTCCACATCAGTAAAGGAGCAGAACAAAAAACTGCTACCGTTCCAGATTTGATTGGCAAGACGAAGAGTGAGGCAAAGGCAGCTTTGAAAGCAGTGAATCTCTCTATTGGTACGGTCACGAAAGCATATTCCGAAAATGTCGATAAGGGGTGTGTATGCGTACAGAGTAAGTCGGAAGGAACGGTTGTAGACCAAGGAACTACCGTTGACATTACCATCAGCCTTGGAGAGGAAAAGACCTATTCCTATTATGGCTCGGTGACTTTTGACAATCCATTTGATTATGAGACGGACCCGTCGGCAACATTTAAATTTGTGCTGAGTCAGGATGGAAATAAGACAACGATTAAGGAAGTGACGCTTTCCTACAGCGATTTCCCATATACGCTTGATAATGTAAAAGGCTCCAGTGATGCTCAGGGAGATGTCATGATGTACATGGATGGCAAGCTGGCTGGAACATATAATATCACATTTAAGAGAGTGGCTGATTGATGCGGGGAAAAATCGTTAAGGGGATTGCCGGATTCTATTATATCTGGTGCGAAGATAAAGGACTTTATGAGTGCAAAGCCAAAGGTGGATTTCGCAAGCAGGGAATCAAGCCGCTGGTTGGTGATGATGTAGAGATTCAAGTGTTGAACGAAGAAGAGAAACTGGGAAATATCAAAGAGATACTTCCCAGAGAGAGTGAATTGATTCGTCCGGCTGTGGCAAATGTGAATCAGGCAATGATTGTTTTTGCCATGGCGAATCCTATGCCGAACTTAAATTTACTTGACCGCTTTCTTGTTATGATGGAGTGGCAGAAGGTAGATACGGTTATCTGTTTTAATAAACAGGATATCGTAGACAAAACGAGAGAGAAAGAACTGACGGAGGTGTATCGGTTGTGCGGCAACCGGGTAATGGCGGTCAGCTCTAAGGAAAATACAGGAATAGAAGAAGTGAAAGAGTGTCTTCGGGGCAAGACAACAGTGCTTGCCGGACCTTCCGGCGTTGGCAAGTCCAGTCTTTTGAACCGGATTTATCCGGGGGCGAAGTCTAAGACCGGAGAAATCAGCGAGAAGATTGGCAGAGGCAAGCACACAACAAGACATTCTGAACTTTTTCATATAGAAAAAGATACGTTCCTTTTTGATACGCCGGGGTTCAGTACGTTGAATCTGCCGGACATACCAAAAGAGGAATTGTATCAATATTTTACAGAGTTTTCGCCTTATGACGGACGATGTAAATATCTTGGCTGCTCCCATATTCACGAACCGGGGTGCATTGTCAAGGAGGAACTGGAGAAGGGGGAAATCTGTCGCAGCCGCTATGATAATTATGTGCAGTTGTATGAAGAATTGGCGGAGAGCGAGAGAAGAACAAATTGGAGGAATCGAAAATGACATACAAATTGTCACCATCCATTCTGGCAGCAGATGTGGCAAATCTGGGGGATGCTGTTCAGAAAATTGAAAAGGCAGGAGCTGATTACGTACATATTGATGTTATGGACGGAACGTTTGTGCCGAATATCTCATTTGGACTTCCGGTTGTGAAGGGGTTGAGAAATTGCTGCGAACTGTTTTTTGATGTACATCTTATGATTCAGGAGCCGATTAAATATGTAGAGAGGTTTGCCGCTGCCGGGGCGGACGGCATTACTGTTCATGCTGAGGCGTGTACGAGCATTGAGAGTACGGTGTATGCCATTCGCAATCTTGGCAAAAAACCGGGAATTGCCATAAGTCCGCTGACGGACATTGACCTTATTCTCCCGGTGCTGAACAAGATTTCCATGATTCTTGTTATGACGGTATATCCCGGCTATGGCGGGCAGAAGATTATTCGGGAAACTTTTCAAAAGGTACGTGACCTTCGCCGGATAATTAATGAGCGTGGATTGGACGTGGATATCGAGGTGGACGGCGGCGTCAATCTGGACAACCTTGAGGAAATCATGGAGGCAGGTGCGAATGTATTTGTGGCAGGAACAAAGGTGTTTGAGGGGGACATTGCAGAAAATGTGAAAAACTTCAGACAGAAATTCGACAGTGGTTCCATCGGCTTGCAGAATGAATAAAAAGTGATATAAACAGATAAACAGCCCGTAGTTCTTACAGAGAACCGCAGGCTGTTTTTTCATTTCAGAAGTTTTTTGATTGCCTCGAAACTTTCTTTACTGATGACATGTTCGATTCGACAAGCATCCTCTAATGCGATTTTTTCGTCTACCCCTAGTCTCATCAGACCGGCACTCAGTAATTCATGACGTTCATAAATCATCTCTGCGATTTCACGTCCGCTGTCAGTCAGATAAATAAACCCCTCTTTTGTAACGGTAATATGATTCTTTTCCCGCAGATTTTTCATGGCAACGCTGACGCTGGATTTTTTAAATCCCAGTTCTTCAGCGATATCTACGGAACGAACGACCGGCTTGGATTTACTTAAAATCAAAATGGTTTCCAAATAATTCTCGGCTGATTCATTTACTATCATATTCAACACTCCTTCATGCTATTCCAGTAGAGTATAACATAAAATAGGAAAAGTCGCAAAGTTTTTCTGTGAAAAATTTCATAAAAAATGGAGAACTTCCCATGTTTTTAAGTAAAAGTTCTTGACAACTAATGACCGTAAGCGTATACTAACTATGGTAAGAGATTTAGTATTCAGGTTTGTTGATACAAAATACAGAAAGAGGATGATATGATGCCGTTATCTATGGTAAAAGAAGGAGAATCCAATGTTATCAGAAAAGTCGGTGGCAAAGAGGAGACGAGAAAGTTTCTTGAAAATCTTGGTTTTGTTACTGGCGGCAAAGTGACTGTTGTATCTGAAATCAGCGGGAATCTGATTGTAAATGTCAAGGATTCCAGAGTCGCCATAGGCAAAGACATGGCAAATAAAATCATGGTGTAATACACTATGTGTATTACACTGGGAGATTCGGACTGTTTTTGCCGACAGACTATAGAATCATGAAAGGAGAGGTCACGCTCGTTATGAAAACGTTAAGAGAAGTCGCCTGTGGAGAGACTGTGGCGGTAAAGAAGATTTCCGGCGAAGGACCGGTTAAGAGACGTATCATGGATATGGGAATCACAAAGGGTGTCTCAATCTACGTCAGAAAGGTTGCACCGCTGGGAGATCCGGTTGAAGTAACTGTGAGGGGATATGAATTGTCTCTGAGAAAAGCGGATGCCGAGATGATAGAAGTGGAGTAAGAATCTATCGTGCTAAAAGATTTGCATACAAGTTAGTGACAACTAATAGCAAGAAGTGATAACAAACTTGTATTTAGGAAAACATATTTTATAAAGAAAAGAGGATAAAAATGTCAGTAAAAATCGCATTAGCAGGTAACCCAAACTGCGGTAAAACCACATTATTTAATGCGTTGACCGGTTCCAACCAGTTTGTTGGAAACTGGCCGGGTGTTACAGTGGAGAAAAAAGAAGGAAAGCTGAAGAAATCCTATGGCATCAAAGATGGGGAAGATGTCACGATTATGGATTTGCCGGGTATTTATTCTTTGTCACCGTATACTCTGGAGGAGGTAGTGGCAAGAAACTATCTGATTAACGAGAGACCGGACGCCATCATCAATATTGTAGATGCAACCAATATTGAAAGAAATTTGTATTTGTCTACGCAGATTATGGAGCTTGGAATTCCTGTAGTCATGGCGGTCAATATGATGGACGTTGTGGAGAAAACAGGCGACCGGATTTATGTTGACAAGCTGAGCAAAAAGCTCGGTTGCGAAGTAGTAGAGATTTCCGCATTGAAGGGAACCGGAATTCAGAAAGCAGTTCAAAAAGCAGTCGCTGCAGCAAAGAGCAATAAGGCAGTAGAGCTGGCTCACCAGTTTGCTGATTCGGTAGAATCCGTAATCTCTGGGGTAGAGGACAGACTGAGTAATATTCCGGAAGAGCAAAAGAGATTTTTTGCCATAAAACTTTTGGAAAAAGACGAGAAGATTCAGGAGCAGATGAAGAGTGTTCCGGATGTGTCGGAGGAGATTAAAACACTGGAGGATGAATTTGATGATGATACAGAAAGTATCATTACAAATGAAAGATATGTATACATATCTTCAATTATTGGAGAATGTGTTACAAAGAATGGAAAGAAGAAACTGACGCCGTCGGATAAAATTGACCGAATTGTCACAAACCGCTGGCTGGCATTGCCTATTTTCGCAGTGGTTATGTTTCTTGTATATTTTGTATCAGTTACTACGGTTGGTACTTATGCTACAGATTGGGCAAATGACGGATTGTTTGGTGATGGCTGGCATTTATTTGGCATTGGAAGTTCTGCTTATGAAGAAGAGGCAGAGGAATTTGGCGGTGCTTCTGAGGTGGTAAACGGGTTTATCGAGTATGCTGATGAAAAGGGCATTGATACTGAGGCAGTGGAAGCCGCTTTGGATACGGAGTCCGATGACTTTAATGAGAGTGCAGCTAAGACAGCACTGACGGCATTTGCGTCACAGTTTAGTGATTCGGACGAGGCAGTGTACTACGTAGAGGATGAGGAAACACTGGCGCAGGAGGAGACGACGGCTACCGGTGCAAATTTGACAGAGGCTTTGTCTGTCTATGAAAAATATGGCTATGCCGAGCCGGACCCGGCGGATTATGGTGTATGGGTACCGGGTGTTCCGGTTCTGGTGGAAAACGGACTGAATGCGGTTGGCTGTGCGGACTGGTTGTCCGGATTGATTCTTGATGGAATTATTGCCGGTGTTGGTGCAGTGCTTGGTTTCGTACCGCAGATGCTTGTATTATTTATCTTTTTGGCATTTTTGGAATCCTGCGGTTACATGGCACGAATCGCGTTCATCATGGACCGTA
>CAZFHT010000050.1:0-13474 GCA_964518785.1 uncultured Eubacterium sp. | reverse complement strand
TAAAATTTTCAATTTTCATTAATTTAGCCTTGACTTTTTATTTGCAGGCTTTTTTTCTATCATCAATTCATCGATATCGTCGAATGCGTTTTGCAGTCTCTCAACGTGATATATCTCATACATATCATAAATGAAATCTGTTAAATCTAATTTATCCCATTCTTTCAGCACTTGAGCCGCTGTTTTCTCCTTATTGGCAGCATATCTTTCTATCAGGTATATGAAAAATGTAGTTTCTTTACTCATTAAGTATCACTCCTTATATATTGGGAATTTCTTGGATTTCCAGTCACCTGTTCACTTTCCCACATATCAAATACTATATGTGGACTCATTTTGTAAACTTCCAATTCGGAATCTAGTAACATCTCATATGTTTCTGATTCAATAAATGTACGAATAGCTTTCCTTTCATCAATTCCATACTTATCAATAATAAGTTGGGATACGTGACGGTCGTAAAAGTCCAAAGTTCTGGCATCTATTGTCATAATAACACATTACTCCTTTCAAACATTAACGCCTTTAATGATACATTGGTTAAAAAAGCATATTGATCTGTCAATTTTTGAGGCATAAGTTTTTCAACAGCCTGCTGTTTTGTATATTTGCCATCCACATAATCATCTATTACAGGAAGTGTGGAATCATTTGCAACAGGACCAATAACTAAATCATAAACTGACTCCTTCATAATTTCCTTTCGATTGGACACAACAAAATCGAGCCATTCAGCGTTTGGAGTTTTAAATTTTAATACATTAATTTCCTTACATATGTCTTCATCTAATTCATATATGTTAATGACAGGCATTCCTTTTCGTCGTCGTTTTGTAACTGCCCTAGCCCATCGCTCTGCTTGCTCATAACTTGAAGTCAGGTAAAATCCCGCCCCAAAGTCCAATGCACGTAATCGTTCCAAAATTTTAGGGCAGGCAACTTCCATATTGCTTCCATGATACAACTTCATTTTTTTACTCCTTATATTGCAAATATGCTTTGAAATATATTTCATATACACTCTCAGTTTACTTTTGACAAGTTCCACAAAAAGCTAACATTTAATACATAAACACCAATTACCATACTTTTATTATTTCTTGCTTATCTATAATATCATCATCGTAATGTATTTCTCTTTCTTGAAACTTTACATAACCGTCCAATAATGTAATTCCAATTTCTCCATCGTAATCATATACTTTTTCTTTTTGTTCTGAACCCAATTTCGTATAATAAACACCATCTGACTCATGATACAGACAATGATATTCATCTTCATACACGAGTTCCATGTTGTTATATTCATTTACCTTATATAATTTATCGTCCCTCTCTGAATAAGAAAACGAAAAACTATAATCAATATCTTCTGTATAGAAGTTCAATAAATCACCACGTTTTTTATATACATTACATATTCCATAGATTGTATCCTCAGTTTCAAAACTGTAAATCAGAAAGTTGTCCTCTTCTTTTTTCATCATAGCATATATTTGGCTTAATCGAGAACGTACTTCTGTATCATTCTCCTCAGATGCTATTTTGCCGTCACAATATCTCACATAATCTATTTGTTTCAAAACAGATAATGGCTTTTTATTACTATAATATCCTGTTCCATGATAATAGTCCGATGAACAATAATACAATTCTTGTTTTCCAATATTTACTTTTTCTTCCCCGCTGATTTCATTCCAATCTTCAATTTTATCCGGAAATTTTTTTAACAATTCTTTCTCACTGATATAGTGTGTTGCCTCAATATAACTGTTAGAAGTATTACTATCCCAGTCAAAAAAATCAGCATTTTCATCATAATAACCATATACTGTTTCATTGCTCACGCTAACTCTCTTGAATGGTAATGATATTTCTTTTATCAATTCTCCTTCATTATCATAAATATTTAAGAAGCCAGCCGTTTCGTCTTCGTCAGAACAATACACATAGAAGTAGTTATTTCCGGCAGTAATTTCTAAGCATTGGCGATTCTTGTCCACCTCGACAGTTCGCTTATTTTGTTGTTTCTTGTCCAAAAATACAACTTCTCTTGGGGCAATCGTAAGATAAGCAATCTCCCCCGTTCTTAATGCAGCAAATGAAAACTCTGATAATATTTCACCAACAGATGACGGTACTTTCTGATTCCCCTTATCTGACGTCATTTCACTGGAGCCTATAACAGAACAGCCACTTAGAAGACAGATTAAAATAAAAAGCATGAAATATTTTAATATGTTTTTCATACTCAATCCCTCCTCACTCACCTATCTCATCATCGTATACCCTCAATATGAATCTTAACCCTTATATTTCAATTATCTTCTATTCCTATTATAGATAGTATCATATTTGACGTCAAATATTTTTTAACCAAATCTAATCGCAGTAGTTCGGCAGCAAAATATAATGACCTGCTTGAATGTACTCGGAATTCAGATTGTTCAAGGCAACGATTTGTTTCTGATATTCCTCCGGTGACACATGGGACATTTCCGGCGCATATTTTTCAGCTATGGCAGACAGCGTATCGCCTTTTTTTATCAAAACAGATTCTACCTTTGAAACTTCCCCCAAATTTCCTGTATTTGCCGATACGTGCGGCTGATAAAACAGGCAAAAGCACAATACCATAACCAAGGTCGGCACAACAAACATTAAAATATTTTTTCTCATTGAATAACGCATAATACATCCTCCTTTTTCGAACACACAGTCCGAACATTCGTTTGCTTATAATGTACCATACGAACAAATGTTTGTCAAGAGGCAGCAATCAAAAAAACAGGCACAATCCTACAGCATAGAATCGCACCTGTTTTCTGATTATTATTTCGTTATCTGTCAGTCCTGTATTTCTGTATCTTCACTGGCAATTTTAATGGCACTTGTAGAAAGCTCATCAATTGCTGTCGACAAAGCATTTGGACAAGATAAATTGTTGGTCAGTGGTTCTGAACCGGCAATCAGTTGTCTCGCTCTTTTTGCGGACGCCAAAACGATGGAGTAACGGCTGTTTACTACCGGCTGTTCGCCCTCCTCGACCTCACTATTGGCAATATTCATTAAGTCTGTATAAGATGGATGTAACATAATGGCAGCTCCTTTCTTTTTCAAAACCTTTTTAATATATGAATCAAACCCCTCCAAATTTGGATAAAGGCCAAATTCTCAAAATAACTTTTCCGGCAATGTTCTCGAATTTCACAGGACCGGGACCGCCCTCTTCCAATTCCTCGGTGTAGCGGCTGTCCACACTGACCGAACGATGGTCACCAAGGACAAAATACTCGTCATTGCCTAACGTGTACGGTTCTTCTGCTATGCCGGCACTGGTCATGGCATCTTTTGCATAAGGGTCATCAATCTTCTCTCCGTTGATGTATATGTCATTCTCTTTTATCTGAACGGTTTCTCCCGGCAGACCGTAGATACGTTTGACATAAAATTCCTCCACATCTCTTCCCTTTGGATAGAATACAATAATATCGTATCTTTTCGGACTTGTAAAGCGATAGGATATTTTATCAATCAGAAGACTTTCTCCGTCCTGCAAAGTATCCTGCATGGAGGAACCACTGACTACCGTTCTCTGTACAATGTAATTTGGCACAATATAAATGCAGAAATAAATGAGAAGGACATAAATCAGTCCCTCTACCACATAGCTGACAGGAGAACGTTTCTTTTTCTGTTTCTGCTCCTTTTTGTCTAATGTGCTTTCTGTTTCCATCGTTTCGTTATTTTCACTTTCTGTTTCTGCACTCATCATAATCCTCCATTCACAAATTGTTTTAATTCAGCCTGCATGGTCTGAATCATCTCTCCACTCCGTTCTGACCTGCAATGTTCTCTGGAGATAATCTGATTCAACTGCTCGACACAATCCTCCAGTACATCATTGGTAACAATATAGTCATAAGATTCCATATATGGTGCTTCTTCGGCTGCTCTTGCCAGTCGTCGTGAAATCTCTTCTTCACTCTCTGTTCCCCGCCCGACAAGTCGGCGTTTTAACTCTTCCGCTGACGGCGGTGTAATAAAGACGAGCAGTGCGTCCGGAAATTGTTCCTTCACCAGCATACCGCCTTGAATTTCGATTTCCAGCAGCACATCATTTCCCTCATTTAACTGCTGTTCTACGGCTTTCCTCGGCGTGCCGTAATAATTTCCAACATATTCTGCCCATTCAATCAGTTCCTTATCCTCTATCATTTTCTGAAACTCTTCTCTTGTATGGAAAAAATACTCCTTTCCATCTGTTTCCCCCTCCCTTGGTTTTCTCGTAGTTGCTGAAGTTGACAGAAAATATGGATATTTCTTAATCAGTTCTCTCATAATCGTACCTTTTCCGGCACCTGAAAAACCGGATATTACTGTTAATACACCTTTTTTAGACATAATTTTATCTCCTTTCGTCCTCAGAATTCATTCTCGCTGCAATCGTTTCCGGCAAAAGCGAGGACAAAACTATCGTATGATTTTCCATGACAAGTACGGCTTTCGTTTTACGTCCACAAGTACCGTCAATGGCATTTCCATTATCTTTAGCGGTCTGAATTAACCGTTTTACCGGAGCAGCATCCGGACTTACAATGCTGACTACTTTATCGCTGTTTACAACATTTCCAAATCCTATATTGATAAAATTCATGGTTAGCACTCCTGCCTCTATTCAATATTTTGAATTTGCTCGCGGATTTTTTCAATCTCTGTTTTCAAATCAATGCCCCAGTCCGAAACTTGAATATCATTGGATTTTGACAGAATTGTGTTGGACTCGCGGTTCATTTCCTGCGTTAAAAAATCCAGTTTTCGTCCTACACAGCCATCTCCCAGTATGGTTTCCTTCATGTGTGAAACATGAGTTTTCAACCGTACCATTTCTTCGTCCACACATACTTTGTCAGCAAAAATAATAATCTCTGACGCCAGTACATTTTCATCTATATGATTTTCACCAAGGAGCTCCCGAACCTTTCCCTCGATTTTTTGCCGGTACTCTTTAATAATTTCCGGGGAACGTCGGGAAATCTGCTCCACAATGTGCTGGATATTATCCAATTTCTCCAATAAATCTTTTTGTAATTTCTCCCCTTCAATCTTGCGGCTCTCCACAAACTGCCGGGCTGCATTGGAAAGTGCCTCCCCCATAAGATCAGACAAACTCTGTTCATCAAGGGGCTGTTCTGCCACTGAAAAAACATCGGGAAAACAAGATAATTGATAGGCGTCCACCTGAACGTCTAAAGAAAAATCTTTTGAAATTTCCTGAATTCCTGACAAATAGGAACCGGCAATCTCCTTATTGTATGTAATATTGCCGCCTTTTTCGCAGGAATCTTCTAAAGAAACATAAACATCAATTTTGCCGCGACTGGCAAACTCTTTTATCCGGCTGCGAATGAAGGAGTCAAGAAAAGTTAATTTTCTTGGCAGACGGATATTCACATCTAAATATCTGTGATTAACCGACTTCATCTCAACCTCTATTTTATAATTATCGCCGGACGCCTCACCGCGTCCAAAACCTGTCATGCTCAGCATTCAACATCCTCACTTCCATGGTATCACATCAAAATACCATATTCTGTATCATTATAGTGCAAACAGTAGGATAAGTCAAGATTTTGGCTTTTATTCTATTTTAAATTATAGTATAATGAGTAGGACTATTTTGAAAGAAGGATGATGATATGGCTTTTGATGGTATAACGGTAGCTGCTCTGGTAAAGGAATTAAATGATACTTTGCAGGGAGGACATATTCAGAAAATTGCACAGCCGGAACCGGATGAACTGATTCTCGGCATTAAAAACAACCGCAAACTCCACCGTTTGCGTATCTCTGCCAGTGCTTCTCTTCCGCTGATACATTTGACAGAAAATAATAAACCATCCCCTCTTACGGCACCAAATTTTTGTATGCTGCTGCGCAAGCATCTCACAAGTGCAAGAATTTTGTCTGTGGAGCAGGTGGAATTTGAACGGGTAATTAAAATTAAAATGGAAAATCTGAACGAACTGGGAGATGTCGTCGAGCGTTCTCTGATGATTGAGATTATGGGAAAGCACAGCAACATTATTTTTGTAGACGATAACAATCGAATTGTTGACAGTATCAAGCACATTAACGGATTGGTGAGCTCGGTGCGTGAGGTTCTTCCGGGGAGAGAGTATTTTATTCCGAATACAAGGAACAAAATAAATCCGTTTCACATTACGACAGAGATGTGGAATGAAATTATATTCACAAAACCATGCTCGGTTGCTAAGGCATTATATACCTCCATCACCGGATTTAGTGCGGTAATGGCACAGGAATTAGCTTATCGAAGTCATCTGGACGGCGATGCGCCGACCGCCTCTCTCAACGGTAATCACAAATCGGCTCTTATGTCGAATTTTCGCAAACTGATAGAGGACATTCAAAAGGGAAATTTTTCTCCCTGCATTTATCTGGAGAATATGGTTCCCAAAGAATTCAGCAGTGTGCCATTGGAGATGTTTGCCGAGCTTGACTGCCGGACGGACTCTTCAATATCGCACGTAATTGAGTCTTTTTATGGAGAGAAGGATACGATTAGCAGAATCCGTCAAAAATCTGCTGATTTACGCCACAATGTAACGAATCTTTTGGATCGCTGCTACAAGAAAATGGACATTCAGCGCAAGCAGGTCCGGGATACCGAAAAGAAAGAGAAATACAAAGTATACGGTGAGCTTTTGAACACGTATGGTTATCAGCTTACACCGGAGGATACCTCTCTCACTTGTGTCAATTATTATGACAATCAGGAGATTACCATTCCTGTTGACAATACAATCAGTCCATCAGAGAATGCCAATAAATATTTCAACCGTTATAATAAGTTAAAACGAACGTATGAGGCGGTGACAAAGCAAATGCAGGAAAATCAGGATATGATTGACCATTTGGAATCAATTATGACAGAACTTGACATTGCCCGCCGCGAGGAGGACCTTCACTTTATTCGGAATGAATTATCGGAAAGCGGATACATGAAAAAGCAGCATACAAGTGGAAAAAAGGGGAAAACGCCGAAAAGCAAGCCTCTCCATTTTCAGTCGTCCGATGGTTACGACATTTATGTAGGAAAAAATAATTATCAGAATGATGAACTGACCTTCAAGTTTGCCACTGGAAATGACTGGTGGTTTCATGCGAAACAGATGCCGGGCTCTCACGTCATTGTAAAATGTCCCGGCGAAGAACCGCCAATCAGAACCTTTGAAGAGGCTGCCGCTTTAGCTGCCTATTTCTCCAAAGGAAAAGGAGCAGACAAAGTGGAAATTGATTACACGCAGAAAAAAAATGTGAAAAAGCCAAATGGAAGCAAGCCGGGGTTTGTTGTTTACTATACGAACTATTCGCTGATGGCGTCCTCCCATATCGACGGAATTACTTGTGTAAATGAGGAGGATAACATCTTTTTGGAAAGGAGTTATATGGAATGATTCTTTACGATACGCATGTGCATACAGAATTTTCAACGGACAGCCAGACACCGCTGAGCAACCAGTTGGACGCTGCTGTCTCTCATGGTTTAAAGGGAATCTGCCTCACTGACCATATGGATTATGAATTCCCAAAGGAGCAGTATGGTGATTTTGCCTCCGGCTCCTCAGCACCTTTTGTATTTGACCTCACAGAATATACGGATGCGATTCAGCGGTTTCGCCCCCGCTATCCCAAATTGGAGATTTACACCGGCGTGGAGTGCGGCTTGCAGTTACTTCCTAAGGTTATAGAGAAAAACACTCTTCTCGCAGAGAGAGATGACTTGGATTACCTCATTGGCTCTCTTCACCTTGCCGATGGGAAAGACCCCTACTATCCTTCTTTTTGGGAAAACCGGAATCCTTCCGTCTGTGTGCGACATTACTTTGAATTAGTTTATGACAATATCACTCAGTTTCATTCATTTGACTCCCTCGGTCATCTTGACTATATTGTAAGATATGCCCCGGACACCTTTGTCTACAGCCCGGAGGAGTATCAGGATATTATCATGGAAATTCTGCGTTTTCTGGTTCAACACGACATTGCCTTAGAAGTAAATACTTCCGGGTGGAAATCCTCCTCCTTTCCAAATCCCCATCCGTCTGTACTGGAGTGGTATCGGGAGTTAGGCGGATATCTGGTCACTATCGGCTCAGATGCTCATGCTGCCGAATATCTTGGTTTCTCTTTTGAGAAGGCGGCAAAATTATTGCAGAATGTCCACATTGAGGAATACGTTACTTTTCAAAGACACCGTCCGGTATTTCATAAGATTTCTTCGTTTGCATTTTCCGAAGATTGCTGACGATAGCCTTTAATTTATCTACCGTATAGTCAATCTCGTCTTTTGTGGTGGTTTCTCCCAGTGTAAAACGCAAAGCTCCCTTGGCAATATCTGCGTCAAGTCCAATGCTTTGCAGCACATGTGATGGCTCTGTCTGACCGGATGTGCAGGCGGAGCCGCTGGAGCAGGAGATTCCTTCCACATCCAGTAAAAGAACTAAAGTCTCTCCGTCCAGATTTAGAAAACTGATATTTACATTGCCCGGCAGCCTGTGATAACGGGAACCGTTTAAATGCGTATAAGGGATTTCGGATTCAATCCGACGTATCATATAATCCCGGAGAGCTTTCTTGTGTTTTCCGTTTTTCTCCATATCCCTTCCGGCAATTTCCGCCGCTTTGCCCATTCCGACAATCGAGGCTACATTTTCGGTTCCTGCCCGTCTGCCCCTCTCCTGCTTTCCGCCATGAAGAAATGATGGTAAAAGCAGCTGCTCTCTCATATATAAAAAGCCGCACCCCTTTGGCCCATGAAATTTGTGGCTGCTGGCACTGAGCAAATCAATTCCCAATTCTTTTGGCCGTAGGGGAATCTGTCCGAATGCCTGAACCGCATCGGTATGAAAAAAAGCACCGTTCCCTCGTAAAATCTTGCCAATCTGCTGAATCGGTTCAATGGTTCCAATCTCATTATTGGCAGACATAACAGACACAAGAATCGTGTCAGGTCTCAGTGCTTTTATTAATTGTTCAATTTTAATGATTCCCAGTTCGTCCACGTCAAGATAAGTTACTTCATAACCTTTTTTCTCCAGATATTCACATGTATGAAGAATTGCATGATGTTCCAGTTTGCTTGTTATGATATGGTTTCCCTGTCCTTTTTTTAACTCCGCAGCACCGATAATAGCCCAGTTGTCACTTTCTGTACCGCCTGACGTAAAATAAATCGAGGACGGATTGCAGGAAAGTACATCCGCAATCTGCCGGCGGGAACGCTCCAGTGCATGAAAACTGTCAACGCCCAAATCGTAAATACTGGATGGATTTCCATACTCTTCTTTCAGATATGGAAGCATTTCCTGTAATACGGCCTCGGATATCTGAGTCGTGGCTGCGCTGTCCAAATAAATCTTATGCTCCATACATTTTCTCCCTGCTCTGATTTTGTCGATTCTTGTAATATTATATTCAGGCAGGGAGTATTATGTTACCGGATAATAATTCTTTGATAAGAACGATTTCCTTCTTCGGTCTGTTTTATAATTTCTTCGGTATGGATATGCGGTTCCCCGGTTTCCTCTTCGGTTTCTTCCTCCTCTGGTTCTTCATAAATCGATTCCACCGGAACAGGCTCCTCAACCATATCACTGTCATCATGAGCTTTTATTTCTTCGATATCTGCCACAGATAAACTGTCTTTCACCTGCTCCACGTCATTCAGTGAAAATGCAAATCCGCTTTCTTCTGATGTTTCTTTCTCATCGTTTGCCTCATCATCCGTCCATTTCTGTTCTAAGTCATGAACCGTCGGCACTTTGTCATACTCACTGATAGTACCCTCGTCCGGCTCTTCCAATGGCTGTGAAATCGGTTCCATGTCAAAGTCTAAATCCGGTTTTACATATTTAGGAAGCGGCTGAGGCTGGCTCATATTTTCTTCTACAGGGAGTGGCTGTGATTGGCTCACGCTTTCCTCCGCCGGAACAGCCTCTAACAGTTCGCCCTGAGATTCATCCCGTTCAATGACATCTGCCATGTCCTCTTGCGCACTTTCATTCATTCTGCGGATTCCATCTGCCATGTCCAAACGGTCCAAAAGAGAATTCAACTGGTCATCCGACACCGTTTCATCCAGCGAACTCAGGCTGGAGGTGATAATTGAATCCTGCTCTTGTTCGTCATCAATTCCGATATCTCCTAAGGAAAGTGTAGAGGCACTCTCATCAAGAGAAATTTCATTGGACACCAATTCATTTGCATCGGACATCAATGTCACTGACTGTTCTGATAAATCAATTTCGTTCTGCTGTAACTCCAAAGTAGATGTTTCCGTAACTGATGTCGGTGTTGGTATCGGTTGCGGTACTGGTATTGGTTCCGGTGCTATCGGCTGTGGTACTGGCTGCGGCACCGGTATTGGTTCCGGTGCTATCGGCTGTGGTACTGGCTGCGGCACCGGTATTGGTTCCGGTGCTATCGGCTGTGGTATTGGCTGTGGCACCGGTATCGGTTCCGGCACTGGTTCTGGCTCTGGTTCCGGTTCTGGTTCGTCTACCGGAATCGTCCAATCCGGAATAGCGTCCTCCATAATCTTCCTTTCAATACTGATTCCCGCATTATTATCTTTTTCCGAAATATCAGCATCCGAAGGCGTCTCCTCCGATACAGCCACACCCTCGATTGCCTCCTTATTTTCCTCAGGATTATTCTGCAATTCCTCGTCTTTGGATGACTTCTTTTTTCCAAATAACATATATTCCTTCCTCCTTGATGTCTTCTTTTTTGCATATTAATAACCATGTTTTCCCATAACCTGCAAGCTTGCATGCGACTACGTCGCATTGTGTAGGTACAAACATTGCGTAACACAAACAAGTTTGTGTGAAAAATAAATTTTTCACACTTTTACATAAATAGACATCTTTATAATACTATAAAATAAAAAGAAACACAACATTTTTTAACAACAACCTTCATATACTGTAGAAAAATGTTACTGTTCGAAGGCAACGAGATACCTCCGGGCAGTATGGTGACCGCTTTGAAAAATCGTTTGCTGAAGGGGACTATTATATTAACTGCCGCCGGGATTCTTACCCGGCTCATCGGATTTGGATACCGTATTTTCTTATCCGGCACATTGGGGGAAACAAAACTGGGAATTTACCAGTTAATTTTTCCTGTTTATTCTCTTGCTTTCACCATCTATGGTGCCGGAATCCAAACTGCCGTATCCCAGATGATTTCCCATGAGCCATCAGAGAAACATATCCGTATCGTAAAAAGCGGTATCTTTTTATCGCTTTGTTCTGCCCTTGCCCTTTCGGTATTGCTGTATATGTATGCTGTTCCGGTCAGTATCTATTTTCTGGATGTTCCCGAAACCGCACCTCTTCTTCGCATTTTAGCACTGTTGTTCCCTTTTTGCGGCGTAACAGCGGTAATCAACGGTTATTTTTACGGGATTAACTCTGCTAAAATCCCCGCCGTATCCCAAATTGTAGAACAACTGTTTCGGGTAGGCTTTATTGTCATCCTATATTTTTCACTCCTTCAGCAAACAATGAATACTGCCATTGCCGTAGCCGGACTTGTTGCCGGGGAAATCGCCTCTCATATTTATAACGTATTCTATTTGTCGAAAAGAATTCCACTCACCCGTATACTGCATGAAAAAATGGAGCTGAAAAAATTAGTTTCTCTTTCTTTGCCGCTGAGTTCCAATAAATTAATTGTTGCCCTGCTGGGAAGTATTGAATCCATTTTGATTCCGGCTATGCTGATTCGTGCAGGCTATAGTAATTCTGACGCTTTAGGCATTTATGGAATTTTTACCGGTGTGGTACTGCCTTTCATTCTGTTTCCCGGCACACTGACAAACTCCCTCTCTGTTCTTTTACTCCCGGAAATTTCCCATGCGTATGGCAGCTCTGAACTTTGGAGGGTAAAAAAAACCGCCACCATTTCCTGCCACTATTCCCTTCTTTTAGGGGTTTTAACGAGCAGCCTTTTACTGAATTACGGAATTGCTGTCGGGAATTATATCTTTCACAGTGAAAATGCCGGAAAACTGCTTACCCTCTCCGCTTTTCTCTGTCCTTTTATCTACGTTACGACAACCTTATCCAGTGTAATAAATGGTCTTGGGAAAACCGGCATCACATTTTTTAATACGATTGTGGGGCTTAGTATTCGAATTCTCTTTTTGATTTTCATGACACCTCAATACGGAATTTACGGCTATCTTTTTGGTATGCTGCTGAGTCAGATTATAATCTGCATGTTAAATGCCATTTATTTGATAAAAATGATAAAGATTCGTTTTTCTCTTATGAAATATCTTGTCTGGCCCTCTATTTTCTGTTCCAGTATGTTTTACATAGCAAAAACAGCCGGAAATCGTCTGGCAGATACAACGGAAAACTCATCCTTTGTGCTGGTCTTTCTCATTCCGGCAGCTTTTTTGATTCTGCTGTACTTTTATAAATTTCGTCTCATTAAAAAGAGTGACTTTTTATAATGTCAAGGTCAACTTATCAGGATAACATGGCAATCAATTCTTCTTCTGTTATAATCGGCACCGAAAGTTCTTTTGCCTTTTTATTTTTCGAAGAATTCGAATGAATGTCGTTATTGACAAGATAGCTTGTTTTTGAGCTGACACTTCCTGCCACTTTGCCGCCCAGATTTTCTATTTTTTCCTTACACTCATTTCGATTAGCAAAATGCTCCAAACTTCCGGTTATGACAAAGGTTGTCCCTTTTAGCGGCTGGTCCTGTGCAAGAACCGGGTACTGGATTTGGAGTAACTCCTCCAGTTTTTCTACAATCTTTTGATTTTCACTGTTTTTAAAAAAGTCAACAAAAGATTTCGCCAGCACCTCACCAATCCCATCAACTGCCACCAGCTCATCCTCTGACAGTGTTTGATATTCTGACAGCTTCAGTGGATAGCGGTTACTGATGAGTTTTGCAGTACTGAGTCCGATTCCCTTGATTCCAAGGCTGTAAAGCACATTTGCAATGGGAACATTTTTTGCATTTTCAACGGCAGCGAGAAGATTTTGATAAGATTTCTCTCCGAATCCGTCCATAACCGTCAAATCATCCTTGTGATGTTCCAGATGAAACAAATCAAGAACGGAATGTAAAATGCCATGATTAATAAATTTTTCTAACGTAGCATCGGAAAGACCGTCAATATTCATGGCATCTCTGCTGACAAAATGACTTAATGACTTGATTTTCTTTGCAAAGCAATCCTCATTCATGCACATCAAAACACAGGAGCCATTTTCCTGAACAAGCTCCGTCTTGCCGCCGCAAACCGGACAATGCTCCGGAATGGTGCAGGAATTACTCTGCGTCTTATTTTCATATATTTGTGGAATAATCATGTTCGCCTTGTAAACGGACAACGTATCTCCTATGCCGAGTTTCA